>CAWUNT010000435.1:0-2122 GCA_963923405.1 uncultured bacterium
CCTCTGATGTTCACCAAGGAGGAGAAGGCCTGGGCGGACGTTGTGGTGATACCGTGCGCGAGCAAAGACGAGAAGTTTTTTGTCGCGGCCTATGTCACTCACGTGAAACAGGCCGGGGTCGCCGATATCAAGGCTTCGTCATGAGCCAGGCAAGCCCGAAATCCCTGGTTATCTGGACTGGCGACGACAAATTCGCGACAGCCATCGGGGAGTTGGCGACAGACGCAGGATTGAAAAACACACGGCACCATGGCGGGACAGACCCAGCGGAAATGCCAACCGCAGCGGATGGGCAGGTTATCCTCGCCGACTGTGACCTGGGCATGGATGTCATGGCCAGGCTGGCCGCGGCGCGGGCGGCGGACTCATTGGTTTACGCGTTTGGCGGCAGTCGCCGCGAATTGATCAACGATGTTTTCAAAAAATTTTCCGCTCGTCACATCCTGGGCAGGAATACCCACCTCCTTCGTCACGAGTTGCTCCCTCTCGTGAGCCTGTGCGGAGGGGGGACCGGCGTCTGGGGACTGCTTTCGGCCGGGACCCGCGGGCTGCACGCGGCGCGCCTCTGGGATGGCAGCGGTATCGATGCGGCTGTCGAAGGGGCTAAACAGGCGGCAGCGGGGCTTCATACCTATTCGGAATTTTCAAACTACGTTGCCACATGCGTTTGGGAACTCCTGACCAACGCGATCTATGACGCCAGACGCGGCACATCCATTGAGCTTCGGCGGGATTCGAGAGACTCCCTGCCCGAGGAGATGCGTACCGGCGACCGTCTCGTGACATTGGAGGTCAACGCTGACGAGGAGAAGATCGTGATCAGGATTCAGGACCGCCTCGGGCGCCTCACACCGGCGATGGTCCTGCAGAATTGGACCCGGGCTGACGCGCGGGCCTCGGACCAGATCAAACACGACCATGGCGGCGCAGGTGTGGGGTTGTACATGGTCCTGCACGAATGTGCCCAGTTGATTTTCAGTGTCCAGCGAAATGTTTCAACCGAGGTCATGTTCACGCTGCCAGTTGAGCGCCTGAACCGCGCGTTTTTGACGAGAATTCCGTCCGTACACTTTTTCGAGATGGGGAGTTGACCAGTGTCCAGCATCAATCTGACAACCACAGCGAAGGCGGACCGTGTAAGCGTCGCGTTCGCGGGCAAGATCGACGAGAACGCGAAGTACGGGACCATCGACCTGGGTGGCAAGTCGATCCTCGAGTTCGATTTTGACAAGGTCGAGTTGATCAACTCGATGGGACTGCAAAACTGGGTTTCCTTCATGAAGGGCCTGCCGGGTAATGTAGCGATCCATTTCACCCGTTGTCCTCTACGGATTGTGAACCAGATGAATCTTTTCCCCGGATTCATGGGCGAGAGGAAGGTCGTCGTGGAGAGCTTCTATGCAGGATACTTCTGTGACGCCTGTGATGCCTCGCACAACAATTTGTTGACGAGGGATTCTGTGCTGAACGCCGGCGGCGGCAAGCCCAAGGCCCCGGAGCAAAAGTGCCCCAAGTGCCAGAAGGCCATGGAGTTTGACGGGATCGAGGACAAGTACTTTGCTTTTTTGAAATGAGGGATGATGAGACTTCCGGGCATGGGCGCGGTCAGTGCCAAGATGAGCTCAAGGGTGGGCTTGTGGATCGTGGCGGTTTCGATCGTCGGCGTCGGGGCATGGTTCGCGTTGCAGTCGGGAGTCCTTCAGGTACCCGATTTGTTCCCGTCCAAAAAATCCGGAACTGGCAAAACAGGCACACAGATGGATGATGAGCGGCGTTTGCGTGCTTTCGAGATCATCGTTCGCGAACTTCAGATCGGACAAGATGTCGACCAGGCGGTGGAACGCATCGAGCGCGCCGCCACGGACTCGACTGCCCTCGTTGGCGCGCGCGCGGCGCTCGCTGCTTCTGGCATCGCGGAGGGTCTACTCAAGATCGTCGACCGCGCGGTTGTCATTTCCTTGCCGGCGGATTCCCTGTTTGAATCCAACTCGACACGCCTTTCCCGCAACGCCGCCAGCGTGATTCGCGAGGTGGCTGCTGGAATCGAGCAATTTGGCGATGATTTTGACGTTGAGGTCACGGGCCACACTTCGCCTTCAGAGCGCAAATCCAGCGGTGATCC
>CAWUNT010000436.1:0-2120 GCA_963923405.1 uncultured bacterium
CGGCTCGCTGACGATTTTATATGGTTGCCGGCATGTGTACGCGCACTCACCGCGGTTCCCGGACCGCGCGTCGTTGGCGCCCGAAAAGAAACACAGGCCGCTGTAACTGTAACAAAGGCTGCCGTGACAGAACGCCTCGAGCTCCACCACATCACGCGGGAACTTCTCACGGATTTTTTTCAGTTCCAGCGCCGTCAACTCACGCGCCAGGACCACGCGCCTGAATCCCCAGTCGATTGCCTGCTGGACACCGGCCGCGTTGTGAACGGCGAGTTGCGTCGAGGCATGCAGCCGCAATCCCGGAAAGAACTCGCGAACGATTTTAGCCACCGCGAGGTCCTGGACGATCACCGCGTCGACTCCAGTCTCCTCGAGACCAGACAACGTCTCCACGAGGTCGCCCAATTCGTGTTCCTTGATCAGGATGTTGACCGCGACGAGGACTTTCATCCCATACGAGTGCGCCAGGGGAACCAGTTCCCTGAGATCCTCGATGGAAAAATTTTCCGCGCGGGCTCGCGCGTTGAATTGCTTGAGGCCAAGATAGACGGCGTCCGCGCCCGCGTTGAGCGCGGCCATGAACTGCTCGCGCCCCCCGGCCGGGGCAAGGATTTCGGGGCATCGAATCTGGTGGTCTCTCGGGTCAAACATGGCGGGGAATTACTATCACATATTATTAGGAAATCAATGATTCATTAGAAATATACAAATGACGTTTCGGCCAATTTGCTCAAGGAAATCGCTCATATTCCGACCCCGGTTCCATGATCCATATGAAACAAATCCAGTCCTACGTGGACCAAGGCATGGTTGAGCAGGCCGAGCAGGCTCTCGACAACCTGCTGGAACTCGGCCCCAAGAACACCGAGGCCATGAAACTTCGTGCCCTGCTCTTTGAGCGCAGTGGCCGTTTCATGCAGGAATCAAAGATGTGGGAGCGCGTTGGCCACATCGATTCCGAGGATCAGGATTACCTGAGGTACCTCGAGAGGCGCCAGAGCGAGGAACGCGAACGGTTTTACTTCACTGACGAACTCCCCGATGGCGGCCGGCGTTTCCTGGCATACCCGAGGGGCGTCGTCTACTCTGCGACTGCGGCCTTGTTGGGCTGCCTGTTTTTCCTGATCTACGCACGGACCGCCAGTGCCGCGGACCCGCGCAACCAGACAACGACACTCTCGGTTTTTGCCCTGTGTGTCCTGGCCCCGTGGATCGCGATCGGGATCGCGTATCTGCGGTCCATCAAGTCCGTCAGTGTCGACGCCAAGGGCATTGAAATAGCCATGCGATTCCGGGATGTTACAATTGCGTGGAGCGATGTCGCCAACGCCTGGGTCGTCCACCAGTTCGGGCCCAGAAATCCGCAACTGGCCCTGGTCCTGGTCCCCAAGGACGCGTCCGCCAAAACCATTTCCATCGACCTGATGCAAGAAACCACGGCCATCCGGGCCCGCAGTCACTTCCTCCGCGATGTCGAGAAGCACTTCAAGGGGGTGTCTGCGGTGCGTTTGAACGAGATTTTCGAGCAACACCTCAAAGGCCGCGAGATCCTCTCCGTCTGAGGCCAACGGCAACCCCTGACAACCACCAGTAAAACCAATTAAACCTAAAGATTTTGCCCTGTAATACCGATAGGGACCTGAGTTTTCACCTGAAGGATCGCAGAAATGTCCGCAGTTTCGCTCCATCGCAGGACCGCTATCGTCGTCGCATTTTTCGCGTTGGCGGTCTCCAGTTGCAGCAAGCGCGACCCGGCCATCGACACAACCAAACCGGTGGCGAGCCCGGCACCGTCGAAACCGCCGTCCGTTTATAACCCCGGCGGCAACGGCAGCGCGACGCCTTATCGCCCCTATACGCCACCCGCGACAATTCCAGGTGGCAGCGGCAACGGCGGCGCGACGCCTTATCGCCCGAATACGCCGGGCACGCCAATCAGTCCCGCATTCCCGAACAACAACAACAACAACAACAACAACAACAACAACAGCAATATCGTTCCGCCGTCACGCCCCATTACGCCCCCATCGGCGCCGAATGTTTTGCCGCCGGTACGCCCAAACGCGCCCAATGCTGTCTCTTATACACATCTCCGAGCCCACGAGACGCTACGCTATCTC
>CAWUNT010000437.1:0-2107 GCA_963923405.1 uncultured bacterium
AGGACGCCGCTCATGACGTTGCCGAATCCCTGCGCCATGAGTTCGCGGTTGACGTTCAGTGCCACCGGGATGTGGTGTTTATGGGCCAGTAAGTCCACGGCGCGCGCGGTCAACAGGCTCTCGGCACTGGCGACGAGGGCGAGGCCCGCGGCCGGGATGACGAGGTGGAACCAGTCCCAGTTGTGGATCAGGCTCTGGAAGGCCGTGATGGCCGCGGATGAATGGTTGCCCGGGTCGTGCAAGATCACTTTGGGAACGGGAAGATTCCACGTGGCGACGGTCGCGAAGAACACCGCGGGCAGGGCAGCCGGAATGATCTTGAGTTTTCCCGGGGCCAGTCGTGTCCATGAGACATCAATGGCGATGGTCCCCAATCCAGTCAGCATCGCCATGAAATACGGTGACCCCGGACTCATGACGGTCTCGGCGAAAGTGTTGTGAAGGTGTTGGATCGACTGAAGGGGATTTCCTGGAATTCCGTGTCCGGCGAGGACGTGTAACTGCCCCGCGACAATGATCAGTCCGATCGCGGTGAGGACGCCTTCGAGGACTGTTTTCGGAATCAGTTCCACGTAGCGCCCGAGTCGCGCGATGCCGAGGATGATTTGAAAAACGCCGGCCATCGCGACGATGACGGTCACGGCGGTAAATCCATGCTCGCTCACGAATTGCAGGACGAGGGCAGACAGGCCGGCCGCGGGGCCGGAGACGACCAGGGGCGCGCCGGACAGGGCGCCGACGAGCAGTCCGCCGGTAAAAATAGCGACAATGGCGGATGCCGCCGGGGCGCCGGAAGCCATGGCCACGCCAAGGCTAAGGGGCAGCGCAATGATGAAAAGGACGAGACTTGCCAGGACGTCGCGGGATCTGTCACTGGCGCGGGATGTAGGCATCGGTGTCACGCGCGTCTCCGGATTCAATCAGGCATGGATCCAATGGGATCATTAGATCACGCCCGTGGGAGCCGCGCCAACCTCCCCGGGGAAGGGAGGCGACGGTTTTTTCTGGAATCGGACCCCGGGCGGTGCTATCCCAAAACATCACCATCATTTTCACCCCGGAGTCCGGCCCATGCTACGTTCCGTCGCCATCGCCTTCGCGTTCAGTTCGACCGCGGCTTTCGCCCTCCCGATCAATGCGCCAAAGGTTTCCGCGCGCGATCTCGCCGCTGTCGCGGACCAGATGGGCGAGTCCTATGATTTTGAAGGTATTGTTCAACTCAGCAACTGCTCTGGCGCGCTGGTTCGATTCGAGTCCTCACAGCCGGGTGACAAGGGCATCGTCCTGACCAACGGCCATTGCGTCGACTACCAGGGCGACATGATCCCGCCGAACCATCACTTGCTCAACGAACCCGTGACGCGCCAGTTCTCCCTGTTGTCGCGGGACGGCCAGAGCCGCGTGGGCACGGTCTCCTCGTCAAAGATCCTCTACGCGACCATGACGGGAACCGACATGGCGCTCTATGAGTTGAAAGAAACGTTCGACCAGATCAGCAGCCGTTTTGGCGTTGATGCCCTGACCCTGGCGAACGTCCGTCCGGACGCCGGCACGACCATCGAGATCATCTCGGGATACTGGCGTCGCGGATACGGCTGCAAAGTCGACGGTTTTGTCTACGAACTGCGCGAGGCTGGTTACAAGTTCACGGATTCCATCCGGTACGAGATCAACGGCGGCTGCAAGACGATCCACGGCACGTCGGGATCCCCGATTATCGAAGGCGGCACCCGCACCGTGATCGGCGTCAACAACACCGGAAATGACGACGGCGGAAAGTGCACGATGAACAATCCGTGCGAAGTCGACGAGAATGGCAAGGTCACTGCTGTGAAGGGCCGTTCCTACGGGCAACAGACCTGGCACGTGTACACATGCCTCAACGACCGCAACCAGTTTGACTTGAGCCTCGACGGCTGCAAGTTATTCAAGAAGTAACAACGTTACCGTGAAGACGCCGCCCTTGCGGCGTCGTGCGGTATTTATACAGCCTCAATCCTGATGTCCGGATGGTATTCGTGCTGGAGGATGCCGGTGATGCCGTCCAGTGTTGCCGTGCGGGCGCTGGGGCAACTGCCGCAGGCGCCTTCGTAACGGACAACCAGGA
>CAWUNT010000438.1:0-2062 GCA_963923405.1 uncultured bacterium
TGGTTGAACGGCTTGATGCGGATCCCGATGAAAGGCGGCAAGGTGCCTTCTTTCATGCCGAGGGCGACTTCGCGGGCAGCAGAGGCCGCGTGACCGTCTTCCTCGGCGTCGGGGCGGTTGCCGTAACCGTCCTCAAAGTCGATTCGGAAATCCTCGACTGCCTCGGACTTGAGTTTGCCCATGACGCGGTCGTAGACCTTCTGCCACAAATCCTGTCCGAATTGGACGGGATCAATGCCAAGTCCACGCGCGAGGGACGCGGAGTCAGGGGCATATTCCGCCATCGTCCGGAGGGAGGTCTCGCCCATCTTGCGCGCCGTCTGCGCCGTGAAGAGCTGGGCCCCGCCGTAAACCGTGTGCACCGGTTGGCGACCCTCGGGGACTCCGGGATAGCGATGGTTGAACTTGAGGTTGGCGTCTTTCAGGCGGCCTTTGACGCCGTCAGCGACAGCAGAAAACAGCATGTTCGTGGTCATTGGATTCTCCCCGTCCCCGTTGCGGGACGTCAAAATTCGTGTGTTGTGACTCAGGATCCCCGGTACGTCGAGTAACCGAAGGGACTCAGCAATAGCGGCACATGGTGATGCCGCGCGATGTCGGTGATGTTGAATGTGATCTCGACGTGCGGAAAGAATGTCGTCTGGCCACGCGCCTTGAAGTACTCGCCGGTCTCAAAGGTCAACCGGTAGGTTCCCGTCGAGATCTGGAAATCAACCGGCAGCAGCGATTCGATGCGGCCATCGCCATTGGTGCGTCCCTTGCCGATCGACGTGAATTTTCCGTGGCTCAGGTTCTCCAGGTTGACCTGGACATGGGCGGCGGGGAGGCCGGTCTCGAGGTCGAGGATGTGCGTGGTCACGGGACTTCTCTTCGGGGTCATGGGTCATCCTTCCGATGGAGAAAAAAGTTTGTCGATGCGCAGGCTCGTGATCTTGGCTTGCTCGCCGGCGGCGATCCGCATCTCTTCATGCGGCGTGTTGCCCATGCGCGATTCGAGTATTCGCAGCATCTCGTCCGCCGATTTGCCGGTCGCGCAAACGAGGAATATGTGACCGAATTTCGCCTCATAGTCCTTGTTGCCCTGCGCGAGGCGCGCCAGGGTGGTGTCGGATGCGGAGGCCGTGCCTTTTTGTTCGTCGCTGGCCCATGTCGATGTGCTGGCGCCTTTCGCGGCGAACTTGTCACGCAGCGAGGCGATGTCGCCGATCCGGGGATGGTGCGCGAAAGCCTCGAGGAAATCCGCTGTTTCCAGCGCGTTCCACTTCGCGGTCGCGGCCGCATGGAGGTCGCGCATCGAGGCGAAAGGGCGCGCAGCCACCATGGCATCGGCCCATCGGGAGCTGCCGCAGCATTTCATCATCCCGGCGCGGGCTTGGTCAGCCGGCATCGCGTTGAACTCGGCGAGTGTCATTGCGCGGGGCGCCCCCAGATCCTGAGGCGGCTGACGCCACCGTCCGGGAAAATGTTGAGGCGGATGTAATCAACGGGCTCTTTAGTCGTTTTAAGCTGGCCTGCCTCGAACGCGTGCGCCGTATCGGCAGCGAGTTTTGTGCGCGGCAGGATTTCCGTCCATTTGAGGTCGTCGCGGTCCCGCAAATCACACGGCAAGAGGTCCCGTTCCGGGAAACGGCAGGCTTCCATCGAGCATGTGTCGGGGAAGTTGCCCTTGAAGTGGTGCGTGTCGATCTCGATCTTGTCAATGAAACTGGTGCAACCAAGGCGCACGACGATCCAGTCGGATCCGGCTCCGCGGCGGCGGCGTGTCTCCCATCCACCGCCCATGGTTTTCGCGCGGCCTGGCTTGATCAGGTTGTCCTTCGGGCCGAAGTAGGAGTCGCTTGACGCGATGACCGTCGCGCCGTTGGCCGCGGCGGCAACATCAATGGGAGATTTTGATGTGGGAGATTTCGATGCCTGCAGGGCCTTCCAGTCGGGCATCACATCCCCGAACACGCGCAGGCGCGCGACACCGCCGTCCGGATAGATGCGAAGGCGCAGATGCGTAAACCGGCGGCCGGCGTGGGATCCATTTTCCCCGCCAGTTGTGACGGGAATGATGTTG
>CAWUNT010000439.1:0-2051 GCA_963923405.1 uncultured bacterium
TTTGATTTTGACCGGATTTTCGCCCTCGCGGCAGAACAGGGTTTCGGCAGCGCGAACTCCACCATGATCTCCGTGGCAGGTGTATTCCTGGTTCTCGGCGCGATCTCCAAGTCGGCGCAGTTCCCACTGCACTTCTGGTTGCCTGAGACCATGGAGACTCCGACTCCAGTGTCCGCGCTGATGCACGCGGGTATCATCAACGCCGGCGGGTTCCTGATGATCCGCCTCAGCCCGGTCCTGACCCACGCGGACTTGCCGCACATCCTTCTGACGATCGCCGGTGCATTGACGGCTGTCTACGGCGCGCTCGTCATGATCACCCAGAACGACATCAAGAAGAAACTTGCGTACTCGACCATCAGCCAGATGGGTCTGATGATTTTCGCCTGCGGTCTTGGCGCATACTCGATCGCGCTGTTCCACATCATCGCGCACAGTTTCTACAAGGCCTACGCGTTCCTCTCGACAGGCGACCTGATCATCGAGTCCAAAAAATCGAGCCTGCGTCCGGCGTCTTTCGGGCTTGGTTACAGCCTTCTCGTGACGGCGTTGGCCATCGCTGTCCTCGGCGCGGGTGTGAACTACCAGGGCGGCACCCATGTCGCGTACTTCACGTATGCGGGGCTCCTCCTGATCGCGTTGATGCAGTGTGTTGTTACCCTGCCGGCTGAGAATTTCTCGCGAGTGCGCTTCTTCGGTTCGATCGCGGCCTTGTTGGCCCTGACGACCGCAATCTACACCGCGATCGAAAGTTATGTCGGAGCGCGCATGGCCAGCATCGTCGCCGACACGCTGGACGCGACGACATGGACGTCTCCGACGTTCATCGCGTCCGCCGTGGCCTTGATCATCTTCGGGATGGGTTTCTATCTGGCCGGGCAGATCTATAACGCGGACCGGAAGTGGTCGCGTCGCCTGTACATGCACCTGTGGAATGGCGATTACTTCAGCCAGAAATCCACACGCCTGCTGACGGCGATCTGGCCAGCATGACAAACAACGACCAAAAGACCCAACGGGAGGAACGTCCTATGTTCGACGTGAAAACAGCAAAATCAGAAAACAAGTCCAAGAGCGGACCCAAGGCCGCAACTAAGGCCGCGTGGCGCCCGATGAAAGTGGTGATGGATGAGGCGCTCAGTGTCTCGACTCCGTCATGGCCCCTTCAGAACACCGTCGCGGTGAACCCGTTCTGGTTCCGTCGCGGGGAGAAATTCGAGAACGTGATCAGCGGGCTGTATCCAGTCATTCACCGCGGGCTCTACATGCCGGTCGAACACTACCTCGATCATTACAGCAAAGGCGACATCCCGGATGCGTCGCTGGCGGCTGCACTTCAGCGTTTACGCGCGACCCACCCTGGCCTGCCGACGCAGGTGGATGAGTTCCTGCGGGTCAGCAAGAGCGAGAACGCCGCGCGCCGCAAGTTCCAGTCGATCAGTGACTTCCTCGATGCCAACCTGGGCCTGACGCTGGGCAAGACGATGGCGGGCGAGGTGGCTCGTTACGCCGCGGCTTACCTTGACAGCCGGCAGGCCCTGGCTCGCTTCCCATGGCAAGACAAGGACTTCCTGGCGGCCTGGTTTGAGGCAAGTGATTTCGATCGCAGCCTCGAGGCTTCGGGCATCACATCGTTCCGTGCTGTAACCGCGCGGATAAAATCCCGTACGGCAGAAGGCGTCATCACCGAAATTTTCGACCTCATGGAAATCACTGATCCCGCGACGCAGCGTCTTGTCCTCGAGCGCATGGCGTTCAGCGTTCTCGGGTGGATGAGCCAGTTCCGCTACGTCGAATGGCAAAAAGGCCTCGGCTATTCCGTGGAATCGCGGGCGCAGGCGGCCGACTTGCTGGCCGTACGGATGGTCTACGAACTCGTGGCGCTCGAATCGGTCAAGGGTCGCCACGATGCCGCGGTTGAACAGTGGCGTACCCAGGCGCTTGAATTCGATTCGCAACCGGGAGAAGGCAGGAAGGCTCTTCCAGTCGAACTGGTCTGGCAGGCTGCCTTCGAAGACAGCTACCAGCGTCGCGTCACGCGAAACCTCAAC
>CAWUNT010000440.1:0-2051 GCA_963923405.1 uncultured bacterium
GCAATGACCTCGCGTTCGCGATCAGCCAGATCGTCGGCAGTACCGAAATGCAGGATGGCCCTGGACTCCTCCGCCGCAATGTCGGAGCCAAGCCTGGTTACGCGGACCCGAACGCCCCAGGAGACGCGACTGGTGGCGGGAGCAGCAACGGAACCGCGCCAACGCCGGGTAATGGAGGAAACAACGGTGGAAGCGGCGGTAGTAATGGCGGCGCAGGGGGTCTCTTTAGTGGAATCATGACCCTCGGTGGCCTTCTGAACCAGGTCCAGCCGAACCAGATCCTCAATGTGGCAGCGTTGCTGCCCGGGTTCGCCTCGATGATCCCCGGAATGAGCAACGGCACCACGGCCAATTTCCCGGCCGGAAACTACGGCGCCGTATTCGCCGCTCTTCCCGGTATCGACAAGATCAACACGCTGGTCAGCATGGCCGCCCCTGGCCTTGCGGGCGCAGCTGGCGCGGCGGGTTTCAATCCGGCAAGCATCGCGTCACTGGCCGCGCTGGCTGCCTTCGGTGGCTACGCCAACGTTCCCGCCGCGATGACTGGCGCCCAGACTTTCCTGACGCCCCTGCTGAACATGATCTTGCAAATGCTGGGCATGAACCTGACCGGACAGGGTCAACTTCCTGACCCGTCCCACGTGGCTGGCCAACTGCCTTCCTACGTGAACGCGTATAACCTTGGCTCAGTGACCAGCGTTCCAGCCTTGATGTCGGCCATGAACTCGCAATCGGCCTTCATCAACAGCAACTACACTGGCGCGAATCAGGCAGCGCTGCTCTCGGGATTGAAAGTCGCGGCCAGCCAGGCATACGTTCTCATGAACCACTAGAGGACGGTTCAGGGAAAAAGTTCCGTTAGCATCCTTTAGCGGGCAGGGGGTCGCGGCGACGCGGCTCCCTGCCCGATCGCGTTTACGATCGTCGCGAGAAGTTCCGGAGGCAGGGATCCAATAGTGGCGGGCTGCAAGAGGGACTCCCCGTTTTCGGCGAAAAGGGCCGGCAAGACAAACTGCCATGGCGCGATTTCCGGGAACTGCGTCGCGATGTCGTTTGAAACAGCCATCAATTCATCCCGGCCAAGAACTTCCGATTTGGACGCGAGACTCGACAAATCAGAAAAAACCTTCGTTGCCAGACGGATCAGATTTCCTTTTTCAACATCACTCAGGGCGGGTCTTTGTTCCTTCAGCCGGAATCCTTCCACCGTGGACAGGATGAACTGACTGGCCTCGGAAAATTGCTGGCCGAGGATCACAGGCTTCGCGTACTTCGTCGCGAAATCAAAAGCCGAATCAGCAAGAAAACTCTCCTTGCTGTCTGGCGTCAGCCGCGAGATCACCTGCGGTCGCAAAAAAAATCCAATGAACGGCAGGGCCGCGATCATGTTCTCGACTCGGTTGGGCTTGAGCGCGATTCGCGCAGTGGCGGCGGAGTTGTCTTGCGCGCCCGTATCACATGAGATGAACGGATCCTTCCCGGGATCTCGCTGCAGTTCCGGGCCATTGTGCCGGCAGACCAGATCCAGCGGGCCGGACTTGATCACGACGCAATTCACCCTCGCGAGTTCCCTCGGCTTGCAACTGACACATAGTGTTCGCTGTCCGGCAGCCGGCGAAAGTATCTCGTAGGAGACCTCCTCGCAAAACTGAGGCAGGCCAGGCTGAGTCAAATCGAGCTTCGCGTCATTTGATACTTGTTGTGACTTGTGGGCCTGCCTCTCGTCCTTCACGGACTTGCCGCAGGATACGAGGGCAAAAAGGGAGAAAAATGCCACACGGGCAACGACTGGCGAAAAAGTAACGGGGGTGATTCGCATACCGGAAATCCTGACCTCGAGAAGTTTCCTTCCTTGTCGGATTTTCGACGGAAAAAACTGATCAGAGGCCCTCAAAACGGGTGGCTTCAAGGACGATCTTCACCCGTCCGACAAAGACTTCCGCAAGGATTTCAATTGGTTGTCTTTGGCCACTCGAAAGGAAATCCCGCACGCTCCCCTCGATGACCTGTCTCTTATACACATCTCCGAGCCCACGAGACGCTACGCTATC
>CAWUNT010000441.1:0-2045 GCA_963923405.1 uncultured bacterium
TTCCCATTGCCTTGCAAAGAACGGCATTGCCCGCGGCAACAGAGAAATCAATCACGACATCCACGCCGTGAGAAATCGCGTGTGCCAACTTGTCCGGGTCAACCGGTTTCCCCGTCAACAGCGTATCGCCCAGAAAAGTCCGGCCTGATCCACCCATCAACATGAATTCGTCACGGCGTCTCGCGACGGCAGATTGAATTTCCAGTCCCATGCGTCCCGAAGCGCCATGCAGCCAGATTCGGGTCGTACTGGAACGTTGCGCAGCTGGTTTTGCCTTTTTCTTCATTTCAAAGAAGCCTTTGTTGACGCAACGCACGCATCCAGCATTGCGGCACTCGTCGCGGTGACAGGAGCCAGCGGCGCGCGAAGCGTGTTGCTTATGACGCCAGCGCGCGCGAGTACGTACTTGGCTGGACCCGGGTTGGACTCGCAGAAGAGCGCGTCCATCAATGGTTGCATGATGTCATGGAGTCGCAGCGCCGTGGCGGTGTCGCCGGCATCCCATGCCTTCGCGAGGCTCACCAGCTCGCCCGGGAAAATGTTCGAAAGGACACTGATGACCCCTGTCGCGCCAACGGAAAGCGCCGGCAGGAACGTGATGTCATCGCCCGAGAGGAAAGCTGTCCCCTGCCTTGTGGTTTTGTTTCGGGCCCTGCTCAAGAAGGCTACGTCACCGGTGGCTTCCTTGACGGCGGCGATACCCTTGATCGCGCACAAGGATGCCAGGACATCCGCGGTCAGCATCTGACCAGTACGCCCTGGCACGTGGTACAGGCACAACGGGACATCCACGCTTTCGGCGATCGTCGTGAAATGCAGTTTGAGTCCCTCTGGAGAGGGCTTGTTGTATGGTGGGGTCACGACCAGCAAGGAATCGGCCCCAGCGTCGACGCAGAGGCGTGAAAGCTCAACGCTTTGGTCGGTGTTATTGCCACCACTGCCCGCCATGACGCGGATCGATTTTGGCAACACGGCGCGCGCCTTGCGCACCAGGGATATTTTTTCCTGCACGGAAAGCGTCGGGCTCTCGCCAGTGGTTCCAGATACGACCACGCCCGAGACGTCTCCGGCAGCTTGCATGGCCAGCAGTTTTTCCCATGCCCCCCAGTCAATTGACCGGTCTTCTTTGAACGGAGTCACGATGGCTGTCCAAACGCCACGGAATTCCTGCTCATGGCGTGACGGGGACCTCGGATTCTTCGCGGTGGTACTCATTTTTCCGTCCTGAATGGGATTTCGGGTCGCAAGTCCTCGACGTCGCTCCTTGGCGAAGTTTTCAAACCGCAACCGCCGCAGAGAGAGGCGAAAAGTGTGACAATCATGGTCGCCAATGCGGGGAACTTCCGGGCGCGATCCGTGAACCTCGTGAAGAGGTGCGTCGATTTGCTGGCGCCACGTGATTTCTCACCCGAACGTGACTGGGAAAGAGGGTCATGCGCGGTCAGTTCCTGGAAGCGTTGGAGGGTCCTCGGCATCAGCGCCGGATGGATCCTGGCAAGCTCGCTGATGATGATTCCAGCGGCTGCGAGCTCGTGTTTTTCCGCATAGGCCAGCAACGCTATGACCGAGTCCTCGGCGTCCTTCGCGGACAGGCCGGCCACCATCGCGTCAGCGATAAGATTGCCACGAACTGATTCCACCCGCTGCAGCTGGCGTCCACCCGCATGGGCCGCCATCTTTCCCGGGAAGAGCCTTGTGCTTTCGCGCTCGATATCCACAAGTGCGTCGATCATTCCCGCCAGGATCATCATGACCTGATTCCGCGCCACTTCCATCGCGACGATGCCAGGACTTGAGGGCCATGTGAAATTGAACAGGCGGTTTGCCTCCGTCTGCAACGAATTCGCCCGCATTTCGAGCAGAACATTGACGGGAAGGTCGAGGTTTGCCGTCACTTGTGTGGCGAAATGGCTGGTGAACTGGGCGAGATGCGAGAGTTCGAGAGAAACCCTGCGGACAAAGTATTCTTCCTCCTGGCCCGGCGCTGTCTCGTGGGCCAGACCGGCCAGCCCGAGGCGGGTTGCGACCAGGCGGTCAGCTGTGTC
>CAWUNT010000442.1:0-2044 GCA_963923405.1 uncultured bacterium
GACAGTCCGGTTGACGCGCGGAAACAGCGATTGATCGCCGCGAGGTCGATTGACCGGTCGAAGCGCGCCGCCAGGTTGCGATCATGACTCACAAATACAACGGTAGTCTTGTTGGTGGATGCTGTTTCGACCAGCAGGTCGAGGAACCTGTCGCGGTGCACTTCGTCCAGCGCGGATGTTGGTTCGTCACAGATCAACAACTCGGGGCTGCCGATCAGAGCCCGCGCCGCCGCGACTCGTTGCTGCTGGCCGACGCTAAGTTTCGTCACCGGCCGGTCCAGCAGGTCGGCGATTCCGAGCGAGCCGGCAATGCGCCGCGCCTCGTCAATGGGCGATCCTTTCAATTTCGCGCGGCGACCGGGGTTTAGCCGCAACGGGAGTGTGATGTTCTCAAGCGCGTCGAGGTAAGGCAGCAAGTTGAACATCTGGAACAAATAACCGACATGGTCTCCACGAAAGCGGTCGCGCTCCGCGGGGCTCATTGTGTCAAGCGCCCGACCAAGGATGCGGATACTCCCGCGTGGTGGCGGCAGGATTCCGGTCAACAAGCCCAACAACGTTGTCTTTCCACATCCCGATGGCCCGTGAAGGAAAACCTTTTCGCCAGCCGTGACGGTCAAGTGGCCGATGTCGATAATTTCCGGACCATTGCCGTAGGCAAAAACCAGGGACTGGATTGAGATGGACGCGTGCATGGGCCAACCTGCTTGAATGTCTGCACATTATCCCTGATTCCGTTGATTTCGCAAATGCCTGTGGCGCGGCCCGGGCGTCTGGCGCCTTCAGGGGCCCAATCCCCGTCCGAAACGGCTTTCAAGTCGTCAGTATTCTTTATTTGCGGGGCGGTTGAACGAGATGCGCAGGCCATTCTGGCTCAAGAGGATTCCGGTGGTGTCCCTCGTGGTCACCTCCGCGTGCGTTCTGTTCGCGTCCCTTGTCTTGTCCTCCAGCGGGGTCACCCGCCGCGCGCCGGGGCCTGCGGGGCTTGATCCGCGGATCCGGGTTTACACATGGGGAGAATCATGGCGTGCCAGAACCGGGCGGATGATGCCTTCGTCCGAAGACTGGACTGTGATCTTCGGAGCGATCGGGCGTGCCGGTGTGAGGAATGTCCTGATCCCGTCGGATGAGGTTTTTTCCCGGGTGCATGCCGCGACTCCGGGGTACATCCAGGTATTCCGGGATGCCGCCGCGTCCGGGATTTCCGTGTACGCGCCATTGCTGCCGGTGGAACCGCGCCCGGGAATCACGCCAGCGGACCCATCCAGGTTCGGGATGGTCACCGAATCATTTGTCGATGACTCGGGACAACCGGTTCCGACTTCGATCCGGGACCTGCAATTGATCCCCGATGCCTCGGCGCGGACTTTCGCGGGGCCTGCCCCTGAATTTTCCGAGGTGCTGGCGGGGGCCGGTCTTGTCATGCCGGATGCAGCATTCACGATTCCCCTGATGCGCTGGCGTCAGGACCGCATCCTGCCAGATCTTGGCCTTGCTCCGCGCAAGCGGCTTTGGGGCGTCAATATATCCGGCGGCCGGATTCGTATTCGAGGCAAGGAAATCCTGCTTCGTGACGGCGCCCTCGCGGTTCCGCCGCTTTCTGTTCATGAATCCGGAGAATTGCCTTTTGAGCCATTGGAAAACCTTTTGGACCAAGGTCCATTGAATCCCGTTCCGGAACTTGTGATCCTCGGCACGTCGGGGGCCGCAAGCCTGCCTCGTGTTGCGGCAGTCTCCAACGCGGCAATGCGTGGCTTGTTTGAGGAGCCGGCTTCCCTGCGTGAATTCGCGGTTCTGGCCGCGATGGCAATGATGTCTCTTCTACTTGCGTCGTTGCCCGCGTTGTGGGCTTCCATCGTCGCCACGAGCCTGTGGGCGGCTTCCTGTTCTGTCGGGGTGGCCTTTGGAGGCCTCATCGCAGGCGCGTGGTTTGCCGCGATACACTGGATTCCAGCCTTCATGGTTTCGGCCATGCCGGGCGCGTTTGAGATTGCTGTTCGATCCTGGCGCAGGGATCGCAGGATGAAAGTCATAGCCGCCGGGC
>CAWUNT010000443.1:0-2035 GCA_963923405.1 uncultured bacterium
CCGAGAATCATCCGTTGACGGTGATCCATGAGGCCAGCGCGACCCAGTCCGAATCGGTCGAGATGTTCGCCAGCCGCGTCAATGAACGGGTCGCGGGCGCGATCTTGGGCGCGCGCGAGGCGCTGGTAAAAAAAGGCGTTGTCCCGGGGCATGCGCTGGTTTTTCTGGCGGGCGCTCCGGAGATCGATCGATGCGCGGAATACCTGGCGCGGGTTGGCGGATTCCCTGGCGACTTGATTTGCAAGTTGCACGGATCCTTGCCGCCGCAGGAACAGCGGCGCGCCTTTGAGGAAACGGCGCAGAGGAAAATCATCCTCGCGACCAACATCGCGGAGAGTTCGCTGACGATCGAGGGCGTCAACATGGTCATCGACGCGGGCCTGGCGAAAGTCCCGTCGTTTTTCAGCTGGGCAGGGTTGCCGACACTGAGGCTGCAACGCGTCAGCCAGGCGTCTTGCACGCAGCGCGCCGGAAGGGCCGCGAGGCGAGGGCCGGGTGTGGTCGTGAGGCTCTTTTCGGAGGCGGATTTCCGCGGGCGCCCGGCGTTTGACGTGCCTGAAATCCTGCGCCTTGATTTGACGCAGACGCTGCTTGAGGTTGCCTGCGTCGTCGACTCCGGCCCCGGAGTCACCCGGTCGACCGCATTCCCCGGGGAATATGCTTTGGCTCCGGACTCATTCCCCAAGGAATATGACTCTGCGCATGGCGCGTTCCCTGGGGAATCTGCCATGGAAGCGGTCCGGGGGTTGCCGTGGCTGGATCCGCCGGATCCCGTCCGTTTTGCCGGCAGCTCAAGTTTGCTGCGCGCCCTGGGATCGACGGACGCAATGGGTCATGTGACGGATGTCGGGCGCCAGATGGCGCGTTATCCCCTGCACCCGCGCCTTGCGCGCATCGTCATCGAGGGTAAAGCCCGCGACGAACTGCCGGTGGCTATCACCTTTGCCGCCCGCGCCAGCGAAGACGCCCAAGGCGCGAAATCAAGCGGATACGGATTTTCCCAGACGTTGCGGCAGATTGCGAACATCGCCGGGGCGCCCGAGACGAGCCCCGTCGAGATTCCCTCTGCCGGCGCCGCCCTGGCCAGATTCACGCCCGTTGTCCTGTCGGGATATGCCGACCGCGTGGCGCGCCTCGAGGCATCGCCCAACCCGGCCGCGTCAGCAGCGTCTGCTCCGGGGACGTATCGTCTGGTCGACGGTCGCAGCCTTGCCTTGAAAAAACGTGACGAAGTCCTGCCCGAATGGATTTGCCTCATTGATGCCGACACAAGTCCGTCGGACCCGTCGCGCATCATGGCGCGCGACTGGATTCCATTGGCCATGACGCCGGACTTTGCCGCGCTGCGGGCTGTGGATTCTTTGTGGAAAGAAGGCCCCGAGGTCGATTGGGATACCGGCGCATCCGGTGCTGGTGGCCGGGTTCGTGGCTTCAACAGGGTTCGTTTCGGCGCCCTCGTCTTGAAAGAAACACCGGCTCCTGTCGACCCGCAATTGGCCGTGGCCCGCCTGCGAGAGGAACTCCGCAAGTCCTGGCCAAAGCCATTTGATGATGACGCGGACCTGAAGCGATGGCAGGAGCGCCTTCTTGTCTATTCGGACGCGATGAAGGAAGGCCTGCTCGTTGACCTGTCAGGGCCTGACTTTGAATTTTTGCTGGATGCCATCGTCGAGGGGAAATCATCGTTTGCGGAGATCACGTCCCGGCGCATCGGTGATTACATCGAAGACCTTCTTGGTTACGCCGACGCCCGCAAAGTCGCCGAGGCTTGCCCGGAATCGATCAAACTCGCTTCCGGACGCACAGCCACCGTGCATTACCGCGCCGGCCAGCCCCCCTGGGTCGAGGGCAAGATCCAGGAATTCTTTGGAACGAGATCCCTGCCGGCACTCGTCAATGGCCGTGTCGGCATGGTGGCGCACTTGCTGGCGCCAAACAACCGCCCGGTCCAGGTCACGGCGGACCTCGCGGGATTCTGGCAAAATCACTACCCGGCTCTACGCCGCGAACTGTCCCGCGACTACCCCCGCCACTT
>CAWUNT010000444.1:0-2035 GCA_963923405.1 uncultured bacterium
GGCGCCGATTTCAGCCGGTGGCGGCGGTGGTGGCAAGGTCGGCTTCTCTTGCGCGAACAAGATGCCGCCCGACGCGATTCCCGCGCAAGCCGCGATGCGCGCGACCGCGCGCAAAAATCGCGTCGTTCGCGCCCAACCCCGGTTCATCCCTGGAATTTGCGACTGTCTCATTTGCAGCTCCATCTGTCCCCGCCTTACTTGATGCGGACCGTAATCATCTGCGGCGTCGTGCCGTTGCGCAAAACACTGATGCGGACTTCACGTTCGTTCCGGAATGCCTCGTACAAGGCGAATCCTTGATCCGGGTTCTTCATGCTGGCGTCGTTCACCTGCGTGATCACGTCGCCATTTTGCAAACCGACCTTCGCGAACAAACTGCTTGGGTCAATCGCGAAAATCTTGAAACCGTTGATCTGGTTGTCGACAGTATTGGGAACCAGACGGGCCGCGTTGATGATTTTACCAAATCCCGCGCCAAGTTCGGACTCCACGTACGGACCATCGACCAGCACTGGTGGCAATTGATCGCCACCTCCCCCCGGGACCGCAGCCATGGCCCCGCCGCTGACCTGACCAGACGCCAGTTGTTTCTCGAGGTCAGAGACAAGACTGAGGCATTCCTTGACACCCTTGTTGTTGATGATCAGTTCATTACGGTCCACACCGGCGATGAGAGCCTCCTCATTGCCAATCACCCCGTCCCCGACCCGGTACACATCCGCGTCTGCCTGGCCTTTCTCGCGCACCGTCGCCAGGGATTTCTCCCGCGACCCCAGATAAATGGTTCCCACGAGTTCGAGGTTCAGGGAGCAGGGCTGGCACGGCGCGTTGATATCAAACACCGGACGACCGTCTCCGCCGCCTTTGCGCTCCAGTTCTTCCTTGGGGTACTCGCCGCTGGAGTTGAAGAGGTTCCGGTCAAGGATCGGCTTTTTGAATTCCCGGTAGTTGATCGCCGTGATACCGAGGCTGGCGGCTGCCGGGATCGCCTTCGGGCGGCTCATGAGTTCCGTCGCCAGTCGCACCAGGGGACCGACCGCGAAAACCGTCATCAACGAACTGGCAATGATGTAGGCAGCGAAAACTGCCATCGATCCACGCATCGCGAGACGGACAGCGTCAGGCCACCACTTCTGCTGCGGCAGCTGGCTGATCTCCCCGAGGAGAACCTCACGACTTGGAATTCGCAGTTTCAACCCGCCTCACTTCTCTTGATTGAGGGTCACTTCACTTTCATGTTCAGGTTCTGCTTCGCGCCACCCCGAGAAAACCTGATCTCGATGTCGCTCTCGTTTCTGAGCGACTGCAACAATTTGATCGCCTGCGCGGTATCTGACAGTGGAATGCCGTTGATCTCCTCCACCACGTCGCCGTTTTGCAAACCCGCCTTCTGATAGATTGAATCATTGCGGATCCGGTCAAGGCGGAATCCCTTCAACTCTCCGTCAACCACGTTCGGACTCGCCTTCGCGTCTTGCAACACCTGCGCGAAATCGGTGGTGAGCAACTTGTTCTTGTAATCGAGGGACATCTCGACATTGCCGCCTTTGCGGTCAAACCCGGGTTCACTGAACCTGTCTGGTGGTGCCTCCGTCGCGTAACCACGATCACCGCCGGCCTCGCCGCCTTTTGCCTTGCCCTTCCCCTTCTTGCGCGTGGAGCGAACGATGTCCTGCCGTTCGAGGACAGCGATTTCCCGCCGTCCGTCTCCGCGCAAAAGGATCAGCCGGTCGATTTCGATTTTTTCAAGGGTCGCGTCCGCCTCGATCTGGTCACCGGCCATGAAACTGTTCGCCGTTTTTTTGGAGGAATTCTCGACCAGCGCGATTCCGGTGTAAGGATCGCCCCCGTATATGATGCCCAGAACATGGATCGGCAAGTCCGTGAGCTGCATCTGATCTCCGCCACGTGCCTGCCCTTTGCCATCCTCAGCCTTCCCTTCCGAGTTGAAGATGTTCCGCTTCATGATCGCCTCGACGACCGGTTCCGTCAGCGTGATCGCCGGTTCCGGCACCGAAACCACGGGAGCGGCGGG
>CAWUNT010000445.1:0-2024 GCA_963923405.1 uncultured bacterium
ACAAGGAGTATCGTCGGCAGCGTCAGATGTGTATAAGAGACAGGTGTATGGGGTGCGCTGCCATTACCTGGGTCCGAACCTGCCGGCGCAACCCTTGGCGGAGGCCGCGGCGATCCTCGGCAGTGACGCGGTCCTGGTCGGTCGCACCGCCGTGCTCGACCGCCGCATGAAGGGATCGGAACAGATCGACTACTTGCGCGACCTCGACCGCATGTTGCCGGCGGGTACGCAGATCTGGGTTGGAGGCGCCCTGGAGTGCGACCTGTCGAAAGTGACTTCAGGTGACGGCGCGCGGGAGGTCAGGTATATCCGGAGCCTCCAGGAATTTGACGCCTGGTTGCGGAAATTGACACAGTCCGGTCCAGAAGCCCGTGAATCTGGCGAGGCCATGAAGGGATACCGTGAAGCCTGAAAGTCACAAGCTCGATTGCCACTTGTTCGTGTGCACCAACATCAAGGACGCGGGCGATTCGTGCGGAAAGAAAGACTCGGCCCTGCTGAGGGACAGCCTCAAGGACTGGGCGGCCAAGGCCCATCCGGAATGGCGCGGTCGCGTCCGCGTCAACGCGTCTGGATGCCTCGGTCATTGCAAACGCGGCATCGCTGCGGTCCTGTACCCGGAGGGCCGTTGGTTCACGGATCTGAAAAAGGACGACGAAGCCGTCCTGCGCGAGGCGCTTGAGGGTTCCCTGAAATGAGAACGGACCACTGGGACGGCATTCAAAACGACGTTTTCCTGCTGCATTTTGGCGGGCCGACGTCCAGTGAGGAAGTCCAGCCGTTCCTGACCGAGCTGTTCGAGGATCCATTTATCCTGCGTGTCCTGTTGCCAGAAGCAGCGCGCAAGGCACTCGGCCGTTTCATCGCGCGCCGTCGCGTCCCAAAGGCCGACGGCCAGTACCGCGCCATCGGTTACTCTCCGATCAACCGCTACACGGAAATCCAGGCGCGCCACCTCGAGAAAAAATTACGCGAGATTCATCCACGCACGAGAGTGCATGTCATCAACCGCTACACGGCCCCACGCGCGCAAGACGTTGTCCGCGGGCTGGATCCGCGCGACGCGCGGCGGATATTCCTCCTGACGCTTTATCCGCACTTTTCGCACGCGACTGCCGGCAGCTCGATGTTCGATTTCGACAAGGCCTGGCGCCTTTGCCATGGATCCGATCACGACAAAATGACGCGCGTGAGTTCATGGTGGCACCAGCGTGACTATCTTGAATACTCGTGGGAATTGCTGCGTGATTCGCTTCAGGCCGCGCTCGACACGGCCGCGCGTTCTGACAATCCCAGGGTGACCGTTCTGTTCTCGGCCCACGGCCTGCCGGTGAAGTACCTGCGCCGCGGCGATCCGTATCCGCACGAGATCCGGGCCCACTTCGCGGAACTCGAGGCGCGCGCCCGCAAATGGCTTCCGCCGGGCGCTGACGTTGCCTTCGAACTTTCATTCCAGTCACGCGTGGGGCCAGTCGAGTGGTTGCAGCCCTACACCGAGGACATGATCGCCCGTCTCGGGCGCGAGCGCGGCGGACAACTGGTGATGGTTCCAGTCAGTTTCGTCTCGGATCATATCGAGACGCTTTATGAGATGGACGTGACCTACAAGGCGGACGCGGCGAAGGCAGGATTCTCAGGATGGCACCGCGTCAGGATGCCAAACGACGACGAGCGCCTGGCACATTGCCTGCGCCAGACGCTCGTGACTCACGGTTTCTGACAACCGTTTCCAATCAGCGCACAGTTTTCACGTCATGCTGCATTGTTCCGCCGGCGCTTCTTGCCGCCCGTCACCATGTTGACGGCGTCGCGACGCAGAAGTTCCGAGACGGCCTCACCCTCGACGAACACACCGTGGCACGACGGGCAGACATGCATGTGCGCAGTCTCCAGCGTGACCTCGATGGTGTCTTCCCCGCAGGCTGTGCAATGCCCGACGTGATTGTGCATCTCACGGCGGTGCTGCACTTGACGACGCTTCTCCTCCATTTCGTGGATGAGTTCGCGGTCGCGCTGGAAGAAGT
>CAWUNT010000446.1:0-2006 GCA_963923405.1 uncultured bacterium
AGGACAGGTTACACGGCAGAAAATCCAGTTCGCCGGCAGCCGGGGTGACGTGGTTCCGGGCTATCTCTGGGTGCCGCGCGGTACCCCGGGCAAGAGATATCCAGGGATCATCGTCATGTACGGGATCACAGGAAACAAGGACGATGGCGGAGTGGCGGAGGCTTCGCAGATTCTGGCGAACTCCGGATTTGTCGCGATGACTTTGGACTGGCCTGGTACCGGTGATCGTCTTCCGCCCATCAAGAAGAGCGACCGGGTGACGGATCCTCGTGTCAAGGACTGGACGGTCGATGATTACGGCGCGGCCCTCAACTGGCTGTCGGCACGGCCGGAAGTAGATCCGCAAAGGCTCGGCTACGCCGGTGCCAGCATGGGCGCGATGACCGGTCTGGCGTTCGCGAAACGTGACCAGCGAATCCGTGCCGTTGTGGCAATGGTTCCGATCCCGGTCCCACTTCTTTGGGGCAGTGACGATCCGTCCCTCTCGATCGGCGCGGTCGCGCCGCGACCGGTGCTGTGCATCATGGCAACGGGCGACTCCGCGGGCCCGGCAGTTTGCAACAACGCTGGCCCGAATTCAGAAAAAATGACGTTGCAAGATGGACATGAATTATCCGGGTCACGAGTGCAGGCCGCGAACGCCGCCCGCAATTTTTTCATTCGCCACCTGGGAAGGTAATCAGGGGACGTTGAACCCGAAGACGCGTGAGAGGTTAGCCCGGCTGAGGTCGAGGATCGCTCCCGCGGTCTCACCTTTGCCGCGCGCCAGGGCGATTTTTTTCGCGACTTCGATGATAACTGACGGGTCAACTTGCGAGGATCCCCGTTCGCGCGCGCCGATGGCCCCTGTGGGTGCGTCGGACTCGATCACGAGGGTCTTGTCGGGGATCGCCGCCAGATTTTCCGGTGACATGCCGGCGATGCCATTGGGGCCGATGGACAGCAGGATGCCCATGCGGGCGTATTCAACAATGAGACTCTTTTCACCGCGGAATGCATGGACCATTCCCGAGGTTCCAGAGTGCGCGTGAAGTTCTTGCAGGCAGGTGCCGTGTGCCTTCACCACATGAAGCACGACCGGCATCCCGACTTTTGTCGCGAGACGCAAATGGGACCGGAACCATTCCAGTTGGCGCGCGCGATCTTGTTTATCCGTGGCGATGGAGTGATCCAGGCCTGTTTCCCCGATCGCTGATGGCATCATTCCTGTGTCGGCCGGACACGCTGTCAATCGCGACTCCAGTCGCTGGAAGGCCACGCGGCAATTCTCGTCCTGCGAATTGTGGATAAACCACGGATGCAGGCCAAAACTCATCTGGATGCGGTTGCCGAATTTCTGGCGCAGCCTGATTTGGCGGTCCCAGTCCTCTGGATCGTATCCGCCGAGAAAAAACGCGCCGATACCAAGGCTCTCGCAATGACGGATCATCGCCGCGGCGATTTCCGGTTCTTCAAGGATATGAGCATGCGCGTCCACATGGAGCGGGGCAGCCACCCGTGATGGATTGTCGGATGGATTGTCAGGCGACATCCCGGTTTCTCGCGTGCTTGCTCAACGCAGTCCTGACGATGGCCTCGATCAAGTCATCGTACCCGATGCCTGCCGCGCACGCGGCTGCCGCGAAATCGTCGCCACGACGGATGGAGGGATTCGGGTTTGCCTCGATGAACACAGGCTCGCCGTTGTCTCTCAGACGTAAATCAAGGCGCGCGTAACCCGACAAGCCAAGGGCATCGAATGATTCCCGCGCGATCTCCTCAAGGCGGCGCATCGTCGAAGGTCCAATCTTTCGCGCGCGGCCACTGTCGATACCATGGCGTTCGCGATATTTCTTGTCCCACTTCGCCCGCCACGTGACAAAACCCGGCCCGCTTCCAGTGAAAAGTTCGCGCGGCGGCAAAACAACCAGGTTCTTGCGTCCAGGCATCTCCAATGTACCCACATAGATTTCGCGGCCATCGATGAATTCCTCGATGATGATGCCGGATCCGAATCGCCGCTGAAG
>CAWUNT010000447.1:0-2005 GCA_963923405.1 uncultured bacterium
CCTTACCCGAAGTGATCATCAGGCACTTGCCCTTGTTGTCGTCTTCCTTGGTGTAGAACTGGCAGTTCGAGCACATTTGCTTGTCGCCATCGACACCCATCTTTGCCGGGCGATTCGCGACTGTGGAACCGTCAGCCTTATATTTGAGGGCCTTCGCCGTCGGGTCGTTCTCGGAGACGAGGTCACCGGCAGCGGGCTTCGCGTCTTTCGTCTTGGCGTCTTTCGTTTTGGCATCCGCGGCGACGGCATTTTTACCGGCGGCGAGCAGGGCCATGAAGCCCGGGATTGCGAGAAGAGCGCCTTTCAACATTTCACGACGGGTCATTCCACGATCCAATTTCATAATTCCCCCTTCAGGAAAAACAACCGAGCGGATGATACATCCTTTGCTGCCATTGTACTACAGCAGCATGACTTCTCTGATTCCTTGCGGCACTTGAGATGCATTCTCAAGATTGCGCCGAACATTTGTCTCACCTGATGTTTGACTGACGCCGGGAAATTTTTTCCCGGCGCGGCTACCAACTGGGAAAAAAGTTGAGTAGACTGTTTGATTATCCAGATTCCAAGCAGTTGTGTTTGAAGCCGAAGCAGACTTCCCGGGCCCGTGTGGAAAAGGATTTCCGTGCGACCGGGTGACCGTCAACGAAGCACGTTGTGACAAGGAGTGTTTATGCAGCGCCGCGTCGGTTTATGGATCTCGAGCCTTCTGATTTTCGCCTCGCCAGCCTTCGCCAAGGATTACATCGTCAAGTACAAGAATGGCGGCGGCGAAAAGTCCGTGCGCTCGGCCTACCGCGTCCTTGACACACACGACAAGGCACGTCTGCTGAAGATCTCCATCAGCGAGAAGAGCAAGGAAGCCGAGGCAGCCCGCCTGGCGCGCCTGATGCGCGATCCCAACGTCGAGTACGTTGTCGAGAACTTCCGCCTCCACCGTTTCGAGGCTCCGGCCAGCGCGGAAGCCCTGCGCGAGCAGTGGGCCCTGGCCAAGGTCAACGCCGAGCGCGCATGGCAGCTCACGGGCAACAAGGGTTCCCGCAACATCAAGGTCGCCGTCATTGATACCGGTATCGACTACAATCATGAGTCGCTCAAGGCGAACATGATCAAAGGTTATAACTTCCGCGACAACAACGACGACCCGATGGACAAGACCAGCGACAAGAACCCTGGTCACGGCACGCACTGCGCCGGCATTATCGGTTCCACGGGCAAGGTTGAGAACGGCACGTCCGGCATGGCGCAGGACGTCAGCCTGATGCCGGTCCGCTTCCTTGGAGAAGACGGTTCGGGTGACCTCATGGGCGGCATCAAGTCCATCGACTTTGCCATCGAGCAAGGCGCGCAGGTCATTTCCGCAAGCTGGGGCGCGACCGTTCCGCGTTCCCAGGCAACCCCGCTCATCGAAGCCGTCGAGCGCGCTGACAAGGCCGGCGTGATCTTCGTTGCCGCGGCCGCCAATGACGGTCGCAACAACGACCAGACGGACGTCTTCCCGGCCAACGCGGGATTCCCGAACACCATCACGGTCGCTGCTTCCGGTCCCCAGGACGAGAAGCCACAGTGGTCAAACTTCGGCGCCAAGTCGGTTCACCTGGCTTCGCCTGGCCTCAAAATCATGAGCACTCTGCCCCAGCAGAAGTACGGCGAGCTCTCCGGTACGTCCATGGCGACCCCGCTGGTTTCCGGTCTCGTGGCCTTCTTGAAGGCTCAAGACGCGTCCCTGACCGGCGCTGAAGTTCGCGCGCTGTTGCAGTCGACAGGTGCCAAGGTTTCCATCGAGACGGCTTGTAATTGCCGCATCGACGCAGGCGCCGCGACGGAAGCCCTCCTCAACAAGTCCGCTTTCCTGGTTCCGGCCGCGGCGACGATCGCCCCGGGCGAAAGCTTCGTCATGAAGATGAAGAACGCTGAAGGCGCAGTGAAGTTCACTTCATCCAACACGGGCGTTGCGACGGTTGATGCCGGCGGTGCGGTGACCTGTCTCTTATACACATCTGAC
>CAWUNT010000448.1:0-2002 GCA_963923405.1 uncultured bacterium
GTAACGGGGTTCTGGAAAAATTGACGCGAGGTCCCTGACCTTTTGCGGCGGGATGTCCGCGACGAGATCCATGTCGCGGGTGAGGCGCGGCTCGCCATAGACGATTACCGCAAGGGATCCGACAATCATGTAATCGATCCCGGCGGCATCGAGTTTCTCGAGGACGGTCGTGAAGGCTGGAAGGAAATCCATGGTCGATCTTGTCTCCGGTGTCGTGACGGTTGGCTTGAGTGAGCCTTTGCGCGCCAACACCGCGGCAAGTTCGGCCATGCCCCGGGCGATGTCAAATGACTTGTGGGTTCCGTGTTCCATGGAGATTTGACTACCGCAGCGCGCCGAATCGTTCAACCTTGTCGAACTGGCGGTGCATGCTGCGTTCGGCGGTGACTTTGCGGGCCGCGTCAAGGGTGAACCATTTAAGGTCATGACTCTCGTCGGTTATGGCGATTTTCTGGTCGCGCGGGGCGATGACGACATATCGAACATCATAGTGCCAGTGCCCCGCGTCGCGCGGGTTGGGCGGGATCCAGTGGGCGTCCAGGTCAAATGGAACGGGAAAGGTCTCGGTTGGGGTGGCCGCGGACACAGAACTCGCGCCAGCCGGTGTCCAGTCAAAAAACCTGAAATCCGTCAGGCCGGATTCTTCCCGGACTTCGGTGGCGGCGACTTCGTGAACCAGATGATGCCCGTCGGCGTGTCCGCCGAGTTGCAACCACATGCCGAGTTTCGCGTGCAGGGTAAGGAGGACTTCCTTGAAATCCTCGCTGACGACAATCGCCGATCCCGTGATGTGTCCGGGCGCGTGCGACCGTTCAAAGCATGCCGGGGTCGCGCCGACAAATTCGTCGAATTTCTTGACGATCGTACGTTCTTCGACGGGGTCGTAGGATTTGTGACGAAGTGTGGACGGCAGGTTGGGGGGATCGGAGAGCCAGAGGCGGCGATACGTTGCGAGGGCGTTCAGTAGAGGTTCGCGCGTCACAAGGCCAGATGCCACGGGCGTTTGGTTCACGTTGACTCCTCGATGATTTCGCGGGCGGTTTTTTTCCAGTCGAAACGGTGTACTTTGAGGATCGCGCTTTTCGGCACAGCGCCGTAGATGTGGGGAAACCGTTCCTGCGAGTGCGGGGCGGGTTCCATGCGCAGGTCCTGGGCCACGGCCGAGGGCAGGATCTCAAGGATCAGCAGTTCCGGAACATCGCGGAAGTAGCGCCCCAAAGTGGCGTCCAGCTGCTCTTTCATGGAGCAGTGGATGAATCCTTCATCGTTGAGGCTGGGATCGGCGTACGAAGTCGCGCCCAGCTGGGCTTTCCAGCTCTCCGGGGAACAGATGTGATAGATCCGCGACCGCATGGTCTCGGTTCTATCACGTTCCTCGGGAGAAGTGGAAGAGGCATGCCCGTCGCGACGGGTTTCCGTCACATGGGGTGATCTTGCTCCACACCATTGGCAAAAGTGACGCGGATGACGCGGTTGCCGCGACATTCAAGTTTCACGATTCCCTCTTTGTAGCAGAACGACTGGTCACATTGGGCAACCAGTTTTTCTACGGTGACGTAATGCCCGGTACTACCGTCCCATTCAGGGCCAATTATTTCCTCCCTGACCAAAAGCACTTTTGTCGGGTAAATCTTGACGACTGGCCCGCCTCCCGATTTGCCGGGGGCAAAGACAAGATCGAACGTACCGTTCCCATCGAAATCGCAGATTCGATAGGTGACCTCACCCGTAAAACCAGGGAAAGGCATCACCCACAAAGTGCGGATTTTATGATCTCCCGGGATCACAGAATAAAAATGTCCCGGGTAGGGAGCTTCTTGTGGCTGCAACACAAATCCTTCGTATTTCAGGCCAGTCGATGGAGGATATGAGGGACGCGGAGTGGGAGTCGCGGCTGTCACCGCAGTGGGCGCCGGCGTTGGCGTTGGTGTTGGCGTTGGTGTCGGGGTTGAGGCCGGCGCTGCGATTGGATCTAGTGGCCGGACCGCGGACGCGACGCGAA
>CAWUNT010000449.1:0-1995 GCA_963923405.1 uncultured bacterium
CGTCAGACGCCAATGCAGCGCCGCCGACCACAACTCGGGCAAGGCCCCGTTGATCGCGATAGAAAAATCGCTGGACGCGACGGCTGGCTTGAGGCTGGGGCCGCCGGTCACGGATTCCGTGGAACGCGCGGGCGCGACGCGACGTGGCCGCTTGCCTGCCGTGCCACCGAAACCGAATGAACTGTCAGTCGTTTCCGCGTGCCCATGAGGAGCCATGAATAACGATGCGCATGACAAGAGAACGACGAAAAGAATATCCCCCGGAAAAAGGCGCGAAAAATTCCGGCGAAAGCAGCGCATGGTCACATCCGGTCCGGCGGCGTGATGCCGAGGAGGGCAAGGCCTTGTTTCAGTGTTGCCGCGAAAGCCGCGACCATGACGAGTCGCGCGTCGCGCAGTCCCTCATCCGTGGCCTTGAGGACCGGGACGTCCGTGTAGAACCGGTTGAACGCCTTGCACAAGTAGAACAGGTGATTGGCGAGCGTACTCGGGCGGTAGTTCTCGCAAGATGACGAGACGGCGTGGTTGAAATCCTGGATCCAGCGCGCCAACTCGCGCTCTGATTCCGCGACGCCGTGACTCTCAAGAGCCTTGCGCGCGCCTTCAGGCATCGTCCGGCCCGTGACATCGATTTTCGCGCCAGTGCCCGCGGACTCGATTGCCTTGCGCAGGATCGACTGCGTGCGCGTGTAGCTATACATCAAGTAGGGGCCCGTGTTGCCCTCAAAACTCAGCCAGTTTTCCATGTCGAAGACGACGTCCTTGACCGGATCCGAACAGAGCATCCCGTACTTGATCGCGCCTTCGCACAACCGGCGCGCCGTGGTCTCGATTTCCTGCGGCGACCACTCGCCCGCGTATTTCGCGAGGATCACATTGAGCGCGGCGGTCATCTGTTCGCGCAGCATCTTGAACGTCACCGTGTTGCCGGCGCGCGACGACATCTTGCCTTCCGGCAGGACGACCATGCCGTAACTCAGGTGGAAACATCGTTTCGCCTGCTCAAATCCCATCAGTTCAAGCGTCTTGAACACTTGCTTGAAGTGGTGGTTTTGCTCGCTGGCGACGACATAGACGCTGCGGTCGATCTTGAACTCGTCGAACTTGCGCCGCGCGAGGGCCAGGTCCTTTGTGGCGTACAGGGTGTTGCCGTCACGCTTGCGCACGATCATGAACCCGAGCTTGAACGGTTTCAAATCCGCGCCGATCGCCCCCTCGGATTCAACGAACGCGCCTTTTTTCAAGTATTCGTCGACGATTTCCTGACTCTCTTCGGATACTTCGCTCTCGAAGAACACGCGGTCGAACTTGACGTGGAACCAGTCGTAAACGGAGTCAAAATCATCGAGGGACCACTGGCGCGTCTCCTGCCAGAGAGCGTGATCCGGTCCGGTCTTGGACTCGATCCCGCGCAGGACGGCAGAGATTTCGCCCTCAAATCTCGCTTTGTCCCCGGGGCCGGCCTGGTCGAGGGCGCGGGTTGCCTCGGCGTACATCTCGCCCAGCCATTCTCCTTTTTTCGTCGCCGGGGCCTTCGCGCCAACTCGTTTGATGTGCCACAGGCACTTGGCGATGTGGGTACCCTCGTCGCCAATATAATTCGCGGCAATCACAGGGTAGCCACAGAACCGGAACAGATTGACCAGCGAACTGCCGAGGCAGACGTTGCGCACGTGGCCGACGTGGAATTCCTTGTGCGTGTTGGGCTGGGAGTACTCGATCATGACGCGTGTCCGCGCCGCCGTCTCGTTCCGCGCCATGTTCTGGAATATGGCGCCGCTGGCCGCCGCGGGCAGCAGCCAGGTCAGCAGTTTCGGGTGGTTCAGGGTCAGGTTGAGAAACGGCCCCGCCGGCACGGCGGCCGCAATCCACCCCGTTTTCGTGTCCAGCAGTCCAGCGAGCTCACGCGCGACCTCGTCCGGTTTGCGTTTCAGCGGTTTGACGAACCGGAAGCATGGCAGCGCGTAGTCACCCAGCTGTGATTCGGGCGGACGT
>CAWUNT010000450.1:0-1995 GCA_963923405.1 uncultured bacterium
GTTCTCAGGTTTCATCTGGCACATCGAACAAAACGGCGAAAACGCGGAATTCACCGACGCGGAAAATCTACCGCCGTGGCTCTTCGCTCCCGCGGCGGAAGATCCCGCGGTCTTGCTGCGGGAACTTTTCGTGGACCGCGTCGACGCGTGGCGGGATCTTGCTGATTGTTTGAAGCCGGAACGCCGCGAACTTCTGATCTCCCTCACAGCGAAGATCTCCGGGTCTGACGATCACGCGAAAATCCTCGCCAGCCTGATGGACAACGCTTTTGTCAACAAGGGCCTGCAGCTTAACCGCAGGACTTTCAGTGACAAGGCAACGGCTTCGGCGGCGAATTCCCGCGTGCTCATCGAAACCTGCCTGAAAAGCCTCGCCGACGCGCGGAAACTCGCGCTATTGCGCGATCGTGGCGCCGCGGCCGCGCGGTTGTTCAACCTGTACCGCGAAACCGTGCGCCAGATGAAATCCGACGCAGGAGTCCTTACGTTTGACGACTTGCTGGCCGGTACGTCACGGATTTTCAATGACCCCTACGCCGCCGGCGCGCGCTACCTGTTGCAGCGCCGCATCAGGCACCTGATGCTTGACGAATTCCAGGACACCAGTTGGCCACAGTGGCGTGTCTTCCACGAGATCGCCCTCGAAGTCCTTTCGGCAACCGACACGACGATTCCCGGAACCGTCTTTCTCGTGGGCGACGAAAAACAGAGCATCTACGGATTCCGTAACAGTGATCCCGAGGTGATGGATGACGCGTCGCGCTCACTCGCCGGTCACGGAGTCCTTGAATCGCCGCTCAATGACAGTTTCCGCACTTGCGAGACCGTCCTTGAGTTCGTCAACCGCGCGTGCGAAACCATGCCCGGATTCCCCCGGCACGCTCCCGCCCTGGTCGACGGCCATCCCGTCAACCCCGACGTCGGATCCGTCACGATCCTGCCGGTCGCGGAACACACATCCGACACGGGGGAAGAACTGGCGGCCGAGGATCTCGCGCTGATCGAAGCCAGCTCACTCGCCAGTTGGCTGCGCGCCGCGCTCGACAATAACCTTCAAGGCAAACACAAATCCTCCGCCTGCGCGGTATACGACAAGGCCACCGCGGCATGGCGCGGCCTCGAGCCACGCGACTGCGCGATACTGTTCCGCTCCGCCGACCGCATGGATGCTGTCGAGAAAGCCCTCCAGAAACAGCAAATTCCGACCATTCGCGAGGAATCGGCACGGATATTCGAGCAACAGGAAATCCGCGACTGCCTTGAACTGCTTCGCTACCTCGCACGCCCGGGCGACCTCAACGCGCTGCTTGGTGTGCTCAAAAGCCCGTTTGTCGGCCTCGGCGACGAATTTCTCGCGGAAGCCCTCGCGGCCACTGCCGATGGCAAGCGGCGCTCGCCGCTGCGGGCGGGGGCGGTTCTTGAGAAAATATTGCATGGCCCAAATGGCGATGACCTCGCATGGATCACAGATGCCATTGCCAGATCGGGGGCAGATCGTCCCTCTGTTCTGCTCGAGTCTTGCCTTGTCCGCAGTGATTACACGGCGCGCGCGGGCCTTTGCCGGACAGGCGTTGAATCCGACGTTTTGAACGCCAACTTGTCCGCCTTCATCGATCTTGTCCGCGTGCTCGAGGCAGACACTGACGACAACATCCACGCGGTCGGATCCATCGCGCGCCTGATGGCCAGGATGAAAGATTTGAAATCGCCTGCCGGCGATCCGGTCCATGATGTCAACGCGGTCCGCCTCATGACGGTTCACAAGTCAAAAGGCCTTGAATTTCCTCTCGTGGCGATTGTGGACACGGCCGCTCCATGGGTAAAGGACCCGCAGGGGTGGCTCAAGTGGACTGGCACGTCCGAACCCGGTTCCGCCGGCGGCATGGTTTACCTTGGATCGAGGAGCACGCGACCTGATGATCATGCCGCGACGGAATCATTCGTTGACGCGGCGTTGTCCGCGGAAGTGGCCGAGGCAAATCGCGTCTGGTATGT
>CAWUNT010000451.1:0-1994 GCA_963923405.1 uncultured bacterium
CGAAGGAATCACAGTGCCAGGATTCAATTCTTCCGAGCGCGGATTGGATAGCCTCGACACAACTGTCGATCTTCTCTGCCATGTCGACAATCAGGCTCGAGAAGAGGCGCTCGTCTCCGGGTTCGAGACCGGGGTGGTAGATGACGATGCTGCGGTTGAGCACCTTTTCGGAGTTCTTGAGGGTTGTTTGACCCCAACGATTCAGTAACGCGGAAATCTCCTGGGACCACGCCTTGATATTGTGCCGGAACAAGTTCAGGACCAGGCGGTCGCGGCCGTAGCGCGCCTCAAGCAACTTGATGAACTCACAGCCAGACCTGGCCAACACGAGAAGAGGCGGGTCCTGGCGGGAAGATGACTGAGGAACGGACTGGATGCCGGTGAGGTCCATCCGCAACGCGTCGATGTGCCGCGTCGCGACCTTGCCGGATTCGCCGAGCGCGCCGGCGACAGCCATTAGAAAGTCACAAGTTTGCGTGGTCTCCGTCCGGGCCCATGCCGACGGGTCGGTGCCAAGACGTTCCATCATCAACTTGTCGTTTGGCATCCGGTCAGTCATGGGTCACCTCATCAGAATTTGAACGCCGCGTACGATTGTAACAGCACCACCGGCGCCGGGGCAGCATTCGAGACCTTCAACGCGTTGCCCGGGCGTGCGTATCCGGCCTCGACGCCATACTCAAATTCACGTGATGGAGTAGCACTGTATTTCAAGTCCAGCTCAAGGCCGAAGTCGTCACCATAGAAGCCAACCGGCTTTGTGCCATCGTTTGCCACGTAATAGTCACGGACGGCCGCGGGAAGCGACGCGTTCATGCGGGCATTGAGCAACTTTGCCTCAAAAACACCGGATTCCAGGCTCTCAAGCCGGTAACCAAGTCCGATCATGGTCGCGTTCATGATGCGCCCCGGGTCATAGACACCTGAGAGGCCCGTTTTTTCCGTGCCACTTTTACCACTGAAGAGGATCAAGGCCGGCTGGTAGTTGCGATGGAAACCCATGGCGGTCGTCTTGGCGGATCTCTGGGACTCACCAATGGTGTTGAGGGCTTCGTCGGACAATCCGGCGCCATCACGATAATAGGCATTCGGGTCACCCGGAGCATAAGCGTAATCGAGGAACAACAGTTGGCGTGAGGCATTGCCTTGGCGGTAGTCAGCCGGTCCGATCGCGCTGCCGTCGCGGCTCAGTGTCCATTCAAGCACACCGGCGAATCCTACTGACTGCACGTTGTTCGTGGCGATGTCACCATTCTCGAACCGCGCGCCGCCCAGTTCGATCCAACTTGGGTCAGCCGATTTCCCAAGGCGGAATAACAGTTCGTTTTTCAGGGTGAGATTTGACAGGAACAGCGCCGTGTACAGGTCGACAAGTTTCAAATCAGTTTTTGAGTCCTTGCCGATCACATTGGCAAAGTAGATACCGATCTGCTTCGTAAACGCGGCACCCGCGTTGGCTTTCCGGTCGTCATACTCGATCGTGAAGAAATACTGGTCAAGGTCGTCCGATGGATTGGTCGCTCCAAAACTGCCGCCACGGGAGTTGAATTCTGATTCGCTGGCGGGATCAGACAGGGTGCGATCGTATGGATTGTCGATCCATGTGCCGGTCTCAGCCAGTTTGTCGTAGCCCAGCTTGAATCCGATGCTCTGTGACTTCTGGATGTTAACGTGACAATCGATGCCGTCATAAACACTCCAGTCAGAACTGAACGGCTTTGAACCACCGTCCATCATGACACCGATGCCCCAATTGCGCGGACGACGCCCGGCCTCGACGAGGCACAGATCAAATGCTTGCCTGGCGAAGGCGTTGGTGAAGATCGGTTGATAAGGTTTGTATCCGGGGCTTCCCGAGTCCTGATGGCGTCCGGTGCAATCGTTTGATGTGACTCCGTTGTCGCTGCCCGAAGTGTCCCTTCGTGGCGAGCACGAGCGGGGTTTCGGACTGTCTCCCAGGAAGGACGTCGCCGGATCGTCCGTGAGCCTCAGTT
>CAWUNT010000452.1:0-1992 GCA_963923405.1 uncultured bacterium
AGTCGATTCTCCCAAACCCCAGGCAACGCGTCCCGCCAGTCGCGGTGACGTCACGCGATCTCCCGTCGAGGCATTCCCCGCGACGGGCCTTGTCCAGCGTCAAGTCCGGTTCTGGGAAATGATTTTCCAGGATTACCCGGGCACGACGATCGTCATTCATGACGTCGACGAACCTGACCGGATCGTCGACTTGATCGATTTCAAGGAAGCAGTGCGGGGAAGGGCATCAGACCCGGTTCGCGGGCGAATGGAGCGCCAGCGCGTCGCGCAGCGGTACGTCGATCGCTACCAGCTGGCTGTGGAGCGATTCCGGCAGATGGGTGAGGCCGCTCTTCAGTACGGGGCGATCGAGCGCCGGGTCTGGAGCACGTACGGCGGCGAAGACAGGCAGCGGGAGAAGCTGTTGGCCGGGGATGTCCGCATCCGCTCGCAGTCGGGTCTGGCGGATACATTCCTCGACGCGGCGAAGTCGGCGCAGCGTTACTTGCCCTACATGGAAAAAGTTTTCGCGCAGAACGGGCTGCCTGTTAAGTTGACTCGCCTGCCATTCGTTGAGTCCATGTTCAACACCGAAGCGCGCTCCAAAGTTGGCGCGTCAGGTATCTGGCAATTCATGCCGGAGACGGCCCGCCTGTACATGCATGTCGATGGCAGGATGGTGGACGAACGCAATTCCCCGTGGAAGGCGACGCGAGGTGCCGCGCGCCTGATGATCGATAATTTCCAGTTGCTGCGGAACTGGCCGCTGGCGGTTACCGCCTACAACCACGGAGCCGCAGGGATGGAACGCGCCGTCCGTGAGCTGGGGTCCCAGGACCTGAACGACATCCTGGCAGGTTTCCAGTCAAAATCATTCGGTTTCGCGAGTCGCAATTTTTACGCGGAATTCCTTGCGGCGGCGAATTCCTATGATTTGCTCATCAAGCGGCATAAATTGCCAAAAATCACGCGTCATCACGCGATCGAATTCGTCTCTTTGCCGCGGAAGACTTCAGTTGCCGAGATACTCCAGGCCAGCAAGATTCCGGCGACGCAGTTGGCCGACTTGAATCCTTGCCTGCTGCCGCAGGCATTCGGAAAGCACAAGCGTCGCGCGTTGCCGCAGGGATATGAAGTGCGCTTGCCCGCTAATCACGCGCGCAAGCTTCGCTATGCGTTGAATGGATCCAGGGCGCGCGCAACGATTTCAAGGCGGTGATGTGCATCGCGACAGGAGCGGACAATGAATCGGAATCAAATGAGATCGTTTTTCGTAGTGGCTTACGTGGCCCTTGTCCCGTTCGCTCTCATGTTTGCCGGCGTGTCAGTCGCGACGGATTCCGGACAGGCCAGCAAGCGGTCCCGCGAAACCAGTGCCCAGGAAGTTGAATCCATCCTGGAACGGCTCGAGAAGAAGCTGGTCGACAATGAGTCGGGTGGCCTCACCTTCGGCGAGAAAATGGAGCCCGTGGCGAAGGACCACAACATTCCGAAGCCGGCGACCGCATACACTTTCTCCCGTGACGCTGGCGCGGAGGCAAACGAGTCCGGGTCGAAAACCGGCAACGATGATCCTGAGGCGGCCATGAAGAGCCTGGCCGACGCGGTCGCGGGACTGGAGGTTCAGGTCGAGAGGTTGCACTCAGACGTACAGAAGGCGCGCCTCAAGGTGATCGAGGACGCCCGGTTCGACAACTTCGTGCAGATCGACGCGGATTTCCGCGGAATGGACAAGGCGACTTTGAAGTCGTTGACGGTCAAAATCGATGGAGTCGAAGTCTATCGCGCGTCTGACGCCGGGGGCCTGTGGGTACCTTCCGCGAAGTTGCCATTGTTCTCGGGGCCGGTTCCCCCCGGCGCCCACAAGTTGTTTATCGAGGCCAACGTGCTGGTGAACGAAGGCGCAGGGATGCCTGTGTCGGCCGATATCAGCCGCCGCATGGAAAAGGAATTCGAGTTCGCGATCCCGGATGGCAAGGAACTGTCTCTTATACACATCTCCGAGCCCACGAG
>CAWUNT010000453.1:0-1991 GCA_963923405.1 uncultured bacterium
CAGAGGAACATCCCGGAAAGAATCGTTCTGGTTGACGTTGCGTTCGTCAAGCGCCGCGAACCCATACCCCGCGCCCAGACGACCGTTGCGAATGCTCGCCCCGAAAAATCCGGGGGACAGGGACTGGGCGCGCTCGACAAAAGGCTCGTCGCTCACCGTCTGGTCATAGGTCGTCGATGACTGGATCAACCCGATCCCGGACACACTCACTTCCGGACGGTCAATCAGGCTGTAACCGGCTGGATTCCAATACACGGCCGAAGGATCATCGGCGATCGCGACAAAAGCGCCACCCATGGCGGCGGCCCGGGGACCCGGCAACTGGTTGCGTTGATGGGAGAACGGACCCGCCAAAGACGTCGCGCCCATGAAGAGCATCGTCAGCGTTGGAGGCAACATCCATTTTCTGATAAGTAACATGCACTTGTTTTCGGAATTGCCGCGGGACTCTGGAGCTCCCGGGAGCCAGTCAACCCGGGTCGGACCCTGAAAGCCTCCGGGGGCAACGAGGTCCGGTCGATGACAACTCCATGCCAGCTCCTTGATCTCACGCGAAATCCAGGGATTTTTTGATGTTTTCCAAAGCTGAATTTGTCGCGGTATCGGACATTCACCTGCAGCACGCGGGCGATGACCGCAGCCGTGTCCTGATCGACGTCATCGACGCGTGCTCCGCCGCCAGAGTCCCTTGTTTCGCCCTTCTCGGGGACATTTTTGATTTCTGCCTCGGCGGCGGCGCCTACTTCCAGAAAAAGTTCGCGCCCATCGGGGAACGCCTTCAGTCCCTGGCGGCCGGGGGGACGCGCGTCCTTTTCGTCGAGGGCAATCATGAGTTCAACATGGGCGCGATGGGGTGGCGCGGGGTCGAGGTTGTGAGCGAGACCGAATCACGCCGCGGCCTCGCCTGGCAGTCGAGCGCTGGCGCTCGGATCATCATGACTCACGGTGACCTTTTCCACGCGCCAGCCGCGTATCTCGCCTTTCGCAGGTTGATCAAATCCTCGCCTACCTTGCTCGCCGTATCCATGATGCCGGGGATCTTGATGGACGCGTACGCCCTGCGACACGCGAAGGTTTCCCGATCGCGCGACCCGTACCGTGAACTTGATGAGGCCGCGATCCTCGACGACGCGAGGAATTTCGCGGTCGCGCAAAATGCCGACCATCTTTTGTTCGGCCACTTTCACATGCCGTGGGCCGTGCCGATCCACACGGAGAGTCAACACGGACGCGAAAGCCTCATGCTGTGCATGGAATCGTGGGACAAACCGAATTTGCTGCTGTTTGACGGCGAGGGTTTTCACCGCGGATTTTCCAGTGGCCCGGGTCAGCCACTGGTGTTCTCACCCGCGCGAGCGGCAATCACAACTCAGACCTGATTCCCAGGTAGAACCTTGACGAATCGTAAGCGGCGCTCTTGCCATTGGCCAGCGAGAACGAATGCGATTCATACTGCCAGGTAAGGCCGTACTCAGGGTCACCTTTGACATCCGCTGGCCGGAAAAGCTTCAGTTCAATACCGGTACCAAGGGATGAATCGATGGACTGTTTCGCGCCCTTGTACCCGTAACTACCGACTGTCAATGGATACAGGAAGAGATCACCCTGCACGCCAAGTTTCCTTGATCCCCCGGCGATTTCCCAGTCGCCGCGTCCGCCAACAAATCCCGCGACAAAGAACGCGTCCAGACCGCCGAATGATTCGCCGGCCACGTTGAGACCCACAAGGCGTCCGACGCCCCCATAACGCCACCGCTTGATTTGCAGCGGCCCGCTCACAGTCTCGCGGGCGACCGGGTATTCAAGGTAACCATTGGCGCGCAGGTCGTAGCCCGTGAAGCTTCCCTTGCGGCTCGACCCGAACGAGAAATCCGCCTCAAAGTCGCCCGATGCCTCAAGGCTGAGTTTGCGCGTTCCACGCAGGCTGACGTTGTTGACGAGAGTGTAAGGCCTGTCTCTTATACACATCTCCGAGCCCACGAGACGCTACG
>CAWUNT010000454.1:0-1990 GCA_963923405.1 uncultured bacterium
GATTCGGTTACTACTATTATCCGCGGCATCTCGGCGTCTGGCGTCGCCCCTGATCACGCGATTCAGGTTCACGGAGGAGCCAACCAAAATGGCTCCTCCGGCACGGGAACGGATGTGGCATCGACAATGAATCCTCGCGTGTTTCCAGTCTGTGTCAATGTCGCAGGCATGTCACCGTTGTCGACAGGCGACAGGCCTTGTTGCCACCGGTTCCAGATGTGGCGGTACAGGAGTTCGGGATCCTGGAATTCGATGAAGTAATGCGGGTCGTAAGGCCCGGCCCATCGTCGCGCCCAGAATGGCCGTACGAAGAAAAACCACGGGGGAATGAACCGCCCCGTCAGCGGCCCTCCGACCAGATGTTCCGGCACCCGCAACGTGACGCGCCACGATTCCATGAGGCCCGGATCGGCAAGTCCTCCGACCTCGAGCAAGGCCGCCGCGAATGTCGCGCAGTTCGCTCCCTCCTTGTGTCGCGGTCGCAGCGACAACCCGTAGTTGTCTGGAATGCCGAGATTTTTGTATTCCTCGATGAAGGTTGCCATGCGATGGCAGGCCCGTGCCGTGATGTCGAAGTGGATGAACGCGGCGGCTCCGGAGTCCATGTGCGCCTGGACCCGCTCGATGGTTGTTTCGCGGCCCTCAAAGTGCCCGCTCAGAATGCTGAACATGACGCCAAGTCCATATCCGCGGCGCCGTGTCAGGTACTCGCCTTCGCTCATCCTGAGTCCATTGATGCCATCGAAAATGTCGATACCTTCTTTCGACCCTGCGTCCGGGGCGCACCTGAGATGAAACGCGGCATGTCCCAGCGGGTAAATATAGCCCGCGTTGAAGTTCCGGTTGGTCGACAGCGCGAGTTGGCGCGGCGAGGAATAGTCGTTCCCGTAAGGAGTCGGAATCGCGAAAATAGTCAGGACATTCGAGAATGCAGGCCCGGGACTGGCTGTCAGCAAGGTGATGCCAAGGATGATCCGGCGCAGGTGAGCTGGCTTCATGGCGTGCCTCCTTGCCGTAGACCTGTGCAACGGTCAGGCCTGAAAGAGGCGCGCTATTCAACAGGGCGGGCAGAGTAATTCGCGATCGCCGTGCACAGCATGTTTCCGTTTCTCTCAACCTGCGCCGTCATCTTCGCGGTAAGTTCTGTCGGCGTGGCAGGTCCGTTCCAGTGAACGAACAGGCTGGTCCCGTCGCCGGTGAGGATCATCTTGCTGGCGTCGATATCGCAGTGCTCGTTCATCCAGCCGCGAAGGATGACGTTTTTCAGAAACGCATTCGCGATGTCGGAGTGAAACGAGATGGAGACCCGTGAGCCTCCGTCGTGGTCCAGTCGCACGGTGTATGATGTGTCCCGGAATACGGCCGAGCAGGGCGCTCCGTCGGATCGTTCCACGACAAAGTTGCCCTGGTATGCCACCGGAAACGAGGGAGAGCAGGCGTGCGCCATGGCCCGGGGCGCGCCGGCGAACAGTGCCGGAGCCAAGGCAATAATCGTCATTCGCAGATCATTCAAGTTGCGCATCCGGCGATCTTGGCACAGCGCGCTTTATAAAATCAAGAGCGCTGTGCCCGGCGGTCATTTCAATAACACGGTCCACAATCGGCGCTGCTGTGGCAGTCCGTGGCGGACCCGCGCGTCGTGATCGACAACCGGAACAGGGGATTGCCGATGTTGTTGCGGTTGTCCGTGCTGTTGGCATCCGGGTTGTCGTGCAACCAGCCACTTGGGCACATCAGAGTTCCAGTTGACCCTTCGGGGCTGGTGGCGGTTCCGTATCCCGGGTGCTTCAGGTTCATGACATGGCCGAGTTCGTGCGCCAGGTGCCGCAGGTCGATGCCCGCTGGAACCATCCCGTCGCTGGTGATGACCTGGGCCGTGGCGTGACCGGTACCGAAGGTCGCGCCGCCGCCCCACAGCGATTCAGGTTCAAGGCTTTGCACAAAGAAGATCTCAATGCAGCTGTCTCTTATACACATCTCCGAGCCCACG
>CAWUNT010000455.1:0-1984 GCA_963923405.1 uncultured bacterium
ATGTTCAACTGGTCGTACCCCCGCGCGAGGTCCTGGAGGCGCGACAAGTCGCTTTTCGCCGCGGCCAGCGTGTCGAAGAAGACGATTCCATAACGCCGCGGCGGCAATTTGCGCTGTTCCGCGACCGGAGGAAAACCCTTGCCGGTCATCCGGATGGGACTTTCAATCAGGGACGGCAACGCGGTTGTCGTCTTGCGGCCATCGCCCTGACTGCCCGGGTGCCGGCCGCCCTGATCCCGATGTTTTCCCTGATGTTTCCCTTGCTGTTTTCCTGGCTGGCCGTGCCTTGGTTTTTGTGAAGGCTGGCCATGGCCGCCTTGCGCGTCGCGACGCGGCTCGTTTCCGCCGCCTCCGCCGCCGCCGTTTCGATTGGGGCGGTTCTTGCCGCCGCCGGATCTTCTTCCATGTCGCATCAGTGCGTTGACCTCTGGTTCTATTCTACTGCACAGGTGTTGTTGGCGAAAAGGCTGATGGGGACTCGATCAACCAAAGTCGGGGGCCCGAAATACTGGATCGGACCCGTGAACCGGTAATCGTCGCGAGATTCCCATGCGCCGCGCGATCTGGCGAGGCGCTGGAACGCTTCGCCATCCAAGTCTACAAGGGTTTTCTTGATCACGGCCTTGTCTTTGCCTTTGCGGCGCTCGACGGTCAGCATCGAGACCAGCGGTACGCCGACCGCCTGCCAGCCATCCACAGGTCCGGTCAGGCCATGAACCGCCGCCAGATAACCCGTGTGCCTTCCGGCTGCCAGAGCTGCCGCGGTCAGGCCGAGGCACCACGCGTAATTCGCGTCAAAGTTTGTCGGCGCGGCGCAGCGGCCCTCGTAACCAAGGAAATGCGTCTGCCACGCGAACTTGCCGTGATACTGGCCCTCGGCTTTCATTTCGCCGAGGCGGATGGCCAGCAGTTCAATCAAGAGTTTCTCGGTCTCGATGCGCGACAGGGCGACGTTGCCATGCGGATCGCGATCCATGATCAACTGGCGCTGGATATCGATTGGCAACGCGGCCAGGGTCGCGGCCGATTCCCTCCTGAGACGACCCGCCAGGTACTCGATCTGGGCCGTGAATCCGCGAAGGGAGTCCATGTAATCCTTGTGTGCCGCGATCACGTCGTTCAGGTCGTCAATCAGGGCGCGCATTTCCGGTACGAATTCAATCAATCCTTCCGGGACCAGGACCACGCCATGATTCAGGCCGTTTTCCGCGCGCATGGCAATCACCCCGGCGACGCGATCGATGATGTCGCGCATGGACAGCGACTGCCGGGCGATTTCTTCCGAGATCAGCGCGACGTTCGGTTGGGTTTGCAGCGCGGCTTCCAGGGTGATGTGGCTGGCGCTGCGACCCATGAGGCGGATGAAGTGGTAGTACTTCCTGCCGCTGAGGGCATCCTTGGCAATGTTGGCGATAAGTTCCGCGTATACGCGCACGGCCGTGTCGAATCCAAAGGAAGTCTCCGTCCAGGGTCCGCGCAGGTCGCTGTCGATCGTTTTTGGAACGCCGATGACGCACGTTTTTGATCCCGCCCCGCGCAAGTATTCCGCCAGAAACGCCGCGTTGGTGTTGGAATCGTCTCCGCCGATGATCACGAACGCGTCGAAGTCATGCTGCGCGAAGACCCGGGCGCAGGTCGCGAAATCTTCCGCGCTCTCAAGTTTCGTGCGCCCCGTGCCCAGCAAGTCAAACCCGCCGGTGTTGCGGTAGGCGCCGATCAATTCCGGCGTGATTTGAAGATATTGGTTTTTCAGGATGCCCGACGGTCCGCCGGAAAATCCGGTCAGCGCGGATTCCTTGTGCGCGCGGCGAATGCCCTCAAATATTCCGGCGACGACGTTATGGCCGCCAGGCGCCTGGCCTCCCGAAAACACGCACCCGACCCGCAGCGGTTTCTCGCTCGCGAGTTTGTGCCTGGAGCCACCTTCGAGGCGCAAGAGCGGTTGCGACGAGGTCAGGGGAAAAAGCGCCTTGGCGCGCTCATC
>CAWUNT010000456.1:0-1973 GCA_963923405.1 uncultured bacterium
GATGTGTATAAGAGACAGCTTCCCGGACTGCCTGCCGGTCACCCGGGAAATTGAATTTTCTCTCTTCATTCGTAGAAGGGCCCGCGATGCCGATCCAGACGGTTCCCACAGGTTTTTCCGCGGTCCCCCCGTCGGGGCCGGCAATACCTGAAACGCTGATTGACCAGGTTGAATTCAAACGTTTTTTGACGCCATCGGCCATCGCCCGGACCACGGCGCCAGACACGGCGCCGTTTTTGGCGATCACGCCGGCGTCAACTCCCAGCAGAGAGGTCTTGGACTCGTTGGAATATGAGCATACGCCACCCAAAAAGTGACGGGAACTTCCAGCCACGGAAGTGATCCACATGGAGATCATGCCGCCAGTACAGCTCTCCGCTGTCGCCACCGTGGCCGAACGGGCGCCGAGGCGGCGGAAGAGCTCCTCCACAGCCGTCATGACCTCCCCCCGGAGGCTTCCGGTAACATTATCTGGTTCCAACAAAGGACGTCCCTTGCGCAACTGGTTGGGGGTTCGATATCGTGAAACCCTTGTGTTTCACGATACTGACAAACAGAGGTCAACATGACCGTCCATAATAAAATTAATGCCTGGACACAGTACTACGCCAGCGACGCTCCGACCAAGCTGGACTTTTCCCAGTCCTCCAGCATCGCGTCCACCATTGAGGCCGCTTGCCGCCGGTTCGCCAACAACCCCGCGGTGACCGCCATGGACACGACCCTGACCTATCGCCAGCTCGACCGTCTGGCCACCAGGTTTGCCGCCTTCTTGCAGCACGAGATCGGACTGAAAAAAGGCGACCGTCTGGCGATCATGATGCCCAACGTCCTGCAATTTCCAATCGCTTTCCTGGCAGCCCAGAAGATCGGGGTGATCTGCGTCAACACGAATCCGCTCTACACCCCACGTGAAATGCGCCATCAATTCGCGGACAGTGGCGCGACCGCGATTGTCATCATGGACCTGTTCCTGGACAAACTTGAGGAGATCTTGAAGGAAACCAGCATCAAACACGTCATCGCCACCAGCATCGCCGACCAGTTGCCGGCATGGAAAGGCGTTGCCGTGAAAGCCCTCATGCGCTTTAAAAAACTCGTGCCAAGACACAACTTGAAGGTGCATGCGTTCCGCAAGGCCCTTTCCGCTGGCGACGAATCAAGCCTCGAACGACCTGAACTTGGACTCGACGACGTCGCACTGCTCCAATACACGGGCGGCACGACGGGCATTTCCAAGGGCGCCATGCTGACCCAGAAGAACATCCTCGCGAACATGCAACAAATCAGGCACGCGGCATGGGGCCAGGTGGAGGAAGGCGCGGAGACTGTAATGACGGCCCTGCCGCTGTATCACATCTTCGCGCTCACGGTTAATTTCCTTTCCTTTCTCGCGATGGGCGAACACCTGATCCTCGTGCCAAAGCCCGTGCCAATCTCGAACACGGTGAAGATCTTCAAAAAATACAACATCACCGTGATGACTGGAGTAAACACGCTCTACAACTCGATCTCCAACGACAAGGAATTCAAGCGACTCGGCATCCGGTCGATCAAATTCGCCCTGGCCGGTGGGATGGCTCTGCAAGAGAGTGTCGCCAAAGCCTGGCAACTGATCACTGGCAATCGCATCGTCGAGGGATTCGGTTTGACGGAATCCTCACCGGTCACGCATGTCAATCCACTCGGCCAGACTCCGCGCGCCGGATCGATCGGTGTACCGGTCCTTGGCACGGACGCCCGGGTCGTCAACGACAAGGGCGAACCTTTGCCCGTTGGAGAACCAGGCGAACTCATCATCAAAGGTCCGCAAGTCATGGCCGGATACTGGCAGCGCCCTGACGAGACCAGCAACGCGTTGAAGGACGGATGGTTGTGGACGGGTGATATCGCGAAAATCGACCAGGACGGTTACTTCTTCATCGTCGACCGCAAGAAAGACATGATCCTGTCTCTTATACACATCTGACGCT
>CAWUNT010000457.1:0-1964 GCA_963923405.1 uncultured bacterium
GCCTCGATAGCGCGTTTGTCGTCGAAACGACGGAGGATGCCGGTGATGTCAGCGGAATGATTCAGGCCGCGATGAACCGGTACCAGACACTTAACGCCGCCGCAGGCAGCGATGTCGAAGGCGCGTCCGTCGTATTCCCGCCCGGCGCGCTCAGTATCGACGCGGATGTCATCGTCGGCAGCGGTTCCGACGCGGCCAGCGCCGATATCCTTGCCCAGGTCGGTCTGGACTCCACCGTCGCTTCCGGCGTCGGTTCGTCACTTTACGTTTCGACGACAGCGACGACTGACCCGGTCCTGCCGATGACGTTGTCACTTCCGTTGCCATCGTCATCTGGACTGGTCGGTTACGCGAAAGCCTTGTTCCTCGATCAAGACACAACGAGATATGCCATCTCGTTTGTCGCGGAGAGGAAAGCCACAGGTGAGACTTTTGTCGGTTTCATACCCAACCGCGAAATCACTTTCGTCGATGGCAAGGCAAAATTCGAAACCAGCAACTGGGGCAGTTACCGCCTGATCCAACTCGCGCAAGAGGCTGAGAAACCGGTGGAGCGCGTCGTGCGCAACACCGTCGCGGACGTCGCGCCGCGTCGCCAGAACGAAGTGAAAGACAATCCGAAGATGCTGGTGACTGGACGCGCGCCATTCGTGGTTCGCCATGGCGGATCCGTCGTCTTGTCAGGCGAGAACCTCAAGGGCGTACGCGCGTTCATCAAAGACCGGAGGCTCGCGACGACGGAGACGGATGACGGAAAAAGCCTGACCATCACAATGCCCACCGCGGCCGAACTGTCCGCGACGACTGGCAACACCAGCGGCATGTACTTCATCGGACTCGGCCAGGACGGATCCCCCGGCGTCCCAACCAACGTGTACATCCCGGCAACGGGAACAACCCTGACCGAGGCGGTCTTGAGCCCGGATCCCAACCGGGTCTGCGCGCGTCAGGAGTTCCTGGACGGCACTGGAACGACCCGCGTCGGTTCAGGAACCAGTAACTGCACTGGAAGGCCAGTGACTGACTCTCCGTGCGCGGCGGGCGCGTTGTCGAACTGCGCCGCCTCAACCGAATGGCCGGCCGTTGAAGTCGCGCGCGTCAACGCCGGAGCGCTGAAATCCGGTACCGCTGTGGCGCTGGCAAGCGGTTCCGTTACCGGCGCCTTCCCCGGCAGCGCCAATAAACTGGTGATCCCCGCGGGCGCGCGCGCCAAAGACATCTCCGAGCATCCAGATTTCGCGAAAGTCCCGCTGTTCGGGGTGGCGCCGACAGACACGCAGGCCATCACGCTGGTCACTGAATCAGGAGAGGGCGTCACGTTCAACTTGCGCCGTGCCGGAGCGCAGACGTCCAGCGCGTCGATTCCGATGCTCACACCCACCGCGCAAACGATCGACAGGTCCGCGACAAACACACTCTACACCGGATTTGGCGTGGCCGGGACAGGCCTCGACCCGGTCTTCAGCGCGCCAAATATTGTCGCGGGAAAAAACATCTTCGGAGTCACAGGGACGATGCCCCCCCGCGACTTCTGGACCAAGTCAGGCGCGAATTGGAACGACAACGCGACCGGCTACTCGTGGAGCATCGTCAACAGCAACCAGACTTCAACCCCGGCCACTTGTACGCAAGGTGCCGTTCCGACTCCTTCAGACCTGTTTTGGGCGCTCGGCACTGGCATGACGAGCGGCCCGGGAGCCATGATCACCACGTTCCCTGCGAGGATCTGGGCACAGGGCGCCAACACCAGCGGGACCGCGATCTCGATGATATTCAGATTGAACAGTGTCACCGGAGAGCCAGCGGCCAGCATTCCATCGACCGGTGAAACCGCCATAACCGCCTGCGTCGACAAACCGGCAACCGCGGCAGGAAACGGACCATGAGGAAACTTCTCTTCAAATTGCCGGCAATTCTGATGCTGATCGCGGCACCTGTCTCTTATACACATCTCCGAGCCCACG
>CAWUNT010000458.1:0-1963 GCA_963923405.1 uncultured bacterium
CTCCACGAATTTTTCAGACATCAGAGCACCTCTGGGCTTTTTCGAAAGTCAAGAGGTGTTTTTCTTTTGTTCTCGCTTACTTGAGCCGAATTGCCGGTGGCGCTATATTTTATTATCGGAAAAATGTGATTTGGGGCGCCGATTGTCGCGTCCCGGGAGTTGAGACCATGTTGCGCTCATTGGCACGATTGTTCCGCATGAAGGCATTTGTCTCGTTTCTCCTGAGTCTGGCCCTTGTTGCCGGAATGTCTGGAGTCACCGGAATCGCCCTTGCGAAGGAAAAATCCGACAGCGGGTCGGCATCCAGTCAGGTTGCTGCCTCTGCCGAGGCCGTCACCGAGTCCGATGTCAGCGACGGCTCATCGATCTTTTCACGCGCCATGCGTGGAGGGCCGGTTGTTTTTCTCGTCCTGCTCGCGCTGGTTGGCATGTCGGTGGTGACCTGGGGCGCTCTCGTTGCCAAGTGGTGGCACTTCAAGCGTGTAACCAAGGCCAGCGACGCGTTTGTGAAGAGTTTCTGGGACAGCCGCTCGTTGAATGACTTGAACAGCCGGTTGCAAGAATACCCGTACAGCCCCGCGCGCGAGATTTTCCGCAGTGGCTACGCGGAACTGGTGCGCGGATCGCAACTTCGTGAGCAAGCCCCGTCCGGCGAACTGGCCGTCGGCGCTGCCATCGAGAACCTGAGTCGCGCCCTTAACAAGGCGAAAATGTTCGAGCGTCGCCGTATGGAACGCTTCCAGTCGTTGCTGGCCACGAGCGCCTCCGCCAGTCCCTTCATCGGACTTTTCGGAACGGTTTGGGGGATCATGGGGGCATTCGAGGGGATCGCGCAGACGGGGAGCGCAAGCCTTGCCGCCGTGGCTCCCGGGATTTCGGAGGCTCTCATCGCGACTGCTTTCGGCCTGGCCGCCGCCATCCCGGCAGTTATCGGATTCAACTTCTTCAACTCCCTCATTCGAGCCCAGCTGGTCAACCTGGACGGCTTTTGCGCGGATTTCCTGAATATCGTCGAACGCTATCTGGTGACGGACAAGAAACCCGGACAGGCCCATCACGTCTGAGCCTTGATGGGTCAGCCATAGACTGAGGTCGATTCATGGCATTCGGAAAATTCGGCAACGACAAGGGTTTCGAGTCTGAATCATCCGATCTCGCGGAGATCAACATCATTCCACTCGTGGACGTGATGCTGGTGTTGCTCATCATTTTCATGGTGACCGCGCCCTTGTCGATCGGCGGCATCAAAGTTGAGCTGCCGCACAGCACGGCGAAGAGCACGGGGATCGACGAGAAGCGGGTTGTCCTGAGCATCAATGAACAAGGTGAGTTCTTCCTGGACCGGGTCCAGGTTCCAGCTACCGCGCTGCGTGAGCGTTTCCAGACGATTTTTGAGAGCCGCGACAAGAAGGAGCTGTACATACGCGCCGACCGCAGCGTTTCCTACGGTCGCGTGGTTGACGCCATGAGCGCGGCGAAAGGGGCGGGAGTCCTCAAGATAGGCATGTTGACGCAGGCCCAGGCAACACCCAGATGAACGATAATGTCGGCATCCTGAAGATCTCGAGGTTGATCGCCTTCGGCCGGTTGATCCGTCTCAGGCTCGACAAAAAAAGCGAGACGGAGTTGTTCCGGATCTTCTTGATCATCTCGCTTGGCGTTCATTTTGTTTTCTTCGTGGTCCAGGGAGTCGAGTTCCTCCGTCATCGCCAGAGCCTCGTCGAGGACTGGGCGATCGACGCCGATTTACTGGTCGACGCGACTTCCGGGGCGCCCGCGGATTCAGCCCTGCCTGGCGCGGCCAAGGCAGACGAGGCCCGCGTCAGCGAGAGGATGCTGCCACAATTGCCCAAACAGTTCTCGGTAGAGGACGCGGCGAAAGCTCCGAAGGAGAAAACTTTTACGGAGCTCGACGAGAAGGCGGCTGCCGAGCAGAAAGAATCCAGGGACCTTGGCAAGACGA
>CAWUNT010000459.1:0-1945 GCA_963923405.1 uncultured bacterium
ATTGCGGCCGGCGGGACAACGGGGCTTCCGACGGGCGGCGTAACGCTGGACGCATCGGCGGATATTTGTGTGTCCGTGGGTTTCTGGACGCCGCCTGTCATGTCCGAGTAGCCAAAGAACTTGGCGCCCCCGCAACCCGCCAAACAGGTCAGCAAGGTCGCGGTGACCGATGCAGTCCCGATGGTTGTCAGCGCGTTTCGCCGGCTTGTCATGCGTCCCTCCGGAAAATCACAGAAGTATCGGAAAAGGGATTCGCAGAATTGACCGTCGAATCATCGAGCCCCCGCAACCCTCGGTAACTTCGATTCCTTTTCCACCAGGACAAGGGCTCGAAATCCGCGTCGCATTAGCCTCGAATTGGTTATGGCAAGCCCACTCCGACGCCGGAGTGCTTACTCGCACAAACGACATCCTCAGCGGCATGCATGCAGTGCGACGGCAACCTGATTGCGTACACGAGGCGCTCAAAAGCGCTCTCGGACTCACGCGGATGAAACGCTTTGGTTATGGTTAGTTTGCGGACCCAATAGATAGCCCGTGCCGGATTTTTACTCCGGCCCTCTCCTTTGGCATACTTTCCAAGTAGTCAGCCACCTCATCACCTGTCCTTGTCACCTTTCCATCTTGGGGAATTCCGCATGAAGCCACGCTTGCCCGTCGTCACCGTCGCCGCTTTGTCTGGATTGACTGCCGCAAGCCTCGCACTCGTCCACTGCGGCAAGGAAGAAGACAAGACCGCCGTCATCAGTTACGACCTGGGCGCGTCCACGGACGGAAATTACGCGTTCACGACAACCAAGAGCGGCGCCTCGGACGACTTGACGTTGACCCTGACCAACAGCGGCAAGGGACCGGCATCATCCATGGCGATGGAACTCGCGGCCGTCGCGAAAAACAGCGACGACTCCGAACCGTTTGTTTTCAAAGGCGGCACGTATCCAGGAACAGGCGGAACCTGCACGGATTCTCTGGCCAAGGGCGACAGTTGCACCGTCGTCGTCAGTTTCTCCCCAGTGACGGCAGCGTATGCTTCGGCCGACTACACGGGAGCCATCGCGATTTCATTCAACGATGGCAAGGCGTCGCAATCCAAGACGTTCAACCTGACCGGGACTGGAACTCTGTGCGCCGGCGGCGCCGAAACTACGATCGATCACAGTTCGATCAACACGGGAAGCGCCCGTTCGACTTCCAGTACGTCCAATCGATTTGCGCAAAGTTTCGTCTTTGACTCCGACAAGGACGTCAAGAATGTGATCCTGTCGCAGTACAATGGCCAAAACGCCATGGTCAGCCAGGTCAATGTCGCGATTCACGCCGACGCCTCGGGCAATCCTGCCGCGACCGCGTTGCAGACCCTGTCCGGACTCCCAGCCATCCAGCCCAGTTCCCGTTCCTGGATCACCTACACGATGCCCCGGCCTGTTTCCGCCGCCGCGGGGAGTCGCTACTGGATCGTCGTCAGTTATGACATGACCAGCGCGGATTTGACCTACATCGACGTCGCCAGCACAGACTACGCCAATGGCGCCTACAAGTATTCCAACGACAGCGGCGGGACGTGGAGTACTCCGGGGTCGTCAACGGACCTCGCGTTCAAAGTCCAGACGTGCAAGTAACAGAATCTCTGGCCCAACCAGTTGCAAGCCACTGTTTTTAAGAGAATATTTTCTTGACGTCGATTTTAGCTCAATTCCCCTGAGCCGGGACCGATCGACCTGATTGGTCGATTTCGGTCAGGCACCCGGGGGTATTGCAATGCCAGTCATTCGCGCCAGAATTTTCCAGATCGCAGCCTTGTCCATCCTCGCCTCCTGCGGCGAGCAAAAGGCGACCGTTGGCGGGGATAACGCCGATTCCGCCGCAGAATCCTCCGCCGCCACTTCCGACTCCATCGGCAAACGCCTCGGCATCAAGATGCCCGCCACCGCCGTTGACTTCACGC
>CAWUNT010000460.1:0-1938 GCA_963923405.1 uncultured bacterium
AGAGCCAGATCCAGGCCAAACAGGGAATCCTTGAGCGCGCGGCAGCAGGTTATGAATCCGTGATCGCCATCGGCAGCCCGGAGTTCACGGTGGCCTCACTGTATCGTCTCGGGGAGATGCACGAGGATTTCGCGGAAAAGCTCTTCAGCGTTCAACCGGCATCAGACATTGGACAGAAGCAAGCGCTGACGTTCCGGTCCAAGATGGACAAACTCGCCTTCCCTCTTCGTGAGGAGGCCGGAAAGTTTTTCGAAGTCGCTCAGAAGCGGTCTTCGGAAGTCGAGACGTTCAGTGACTGGACAGAGAAGGTGGAAAGCAAGATGGCCGAGTTGTCAGGGCGCAAGGAATCCTCCGACGCGATGATGGTACTTGCCCCGCAATATGTCAGCCAGAAGTTCGCGTTGAACAAATCAACCCGCGAACTGATCGATTGATCATTTGGAGGAACCGGATCATGAGAACCTCACTCATCCAGATCGTAACGGCAACAACCGCAATAGGACTCTCGTCTTTTCTGGCGACGGGCTGCAAAACACTCGCGCCGGTCGCGGCCGTCGACCAGAGCAGAAACGAGGTCGTCTTTGTCATAACATCAGACACCCGTACCGCGGCCCCGGAACTCGCGCAGGACAGGGGCGTCAAGGACGCCAAGACGGCGTTGACCGAGCGCGTGAAGGCGAATCCACTGGACGGCGAAGCCCTGATTGACCTGGCGCGTCTCGCGCTTGTTTCCGGAAACCCCGCCGACGCCGAGTCTTACGCCAAAAGGGCGCTGCGGGCAGACACGAAGAATTCCGAGGCCCGGAAAATCCTCGCGATGGTCGCGCTCAAACGCAACCAACTGGACTTGGCCGAGGTATTCTTGAACGCCTTGGGAGGCATGCAGAGCAAGGATTCTTCCGTACTTAACCTGGTCGGGCAACTGCGGCTCGCGCGCGGCAAGAACTTGCTGGCCGCGGAGGCTTTCAGGCGCGCGCTGGAACTCAATCCGAATGATATCGCGACACGGATGAACCTCGGCGTTTTGTACCTGAAACACCGTCAGTACAATCAGGCCGGCGTTCAATTCGAGCGCGTCCTCGCGGTCATGCCAAAGCATGACGACGCGCGCGTTCACATGGCGATGGTTCAGGCACGCCGCGGCAAGACCAAGGAGGCGCTTGAGGCACTGAACGCGGCCCACGCGCGGAACCCGGCCAGCGAACTGGTGCTGTTCAATCTGGCATCCGTTGAGCGCTCTGCCGGCCAGCTCGAGAACGCGCGGAAGCACTTGAAACAGTTCCAGGCGATGAACAAGGGCAAGAGCGAGGAGAGCGAACAAGTCGCGGCGATGCTCGAGGACATCCAGCGCCAGCAAGTCGCTGAAGGGAACAAGGTCAGTGATTCAGACATTCTGAAACTTGCGGCCAAAATCAAACCCGCGGCAAACGGATCCAAGCCCGACAACAATGACCTTCCAGACGAGCTGGTTCAGGATCCGAAAACTCCGGAACCAGCCAAGACTTCGCATCCTGAACCGGAATCAAACGATGTCCGCGACCTTGAAAAGGCCCTCCAATGATCACGACTCAGGCGATGAAAATCCGGATGATCATCGCGGCAGCCCTGCTGACGTCCAGCAGTCATGGCTTGGCGGCGGCGTCAGGCAAAAGCAAGGCCGCCACGACCGCGCCGCTCAATGAGACCGCCAAGCCAGCCACGGACAATGATCCCGGTTATGCCGTCAGGTCATCCACGAAGATCGATTTCAGCGAAGCGAATATCGAGGGACGCATGAAAGCCCCGGAAGGTTTCTTCCTGCAAGGACGTAAATCCCAGGACTTGCAGAACCTCCTGAAGCTTCGAGCGAATTTCCGCGAGGAACTCGCGGGATCTGCTGCCGCGGCAGAAATTCCAGCCAAGTGAGTACGGTCTCACCATGACCCTTCGATCCCTCGC
>CAWUNT010000461.1:0-1938 GCA_963923405.1 uncultured bacterium
CACAAGGAGTATCGTCGGCAGCGTCAGATGTGTATAAGAGACAGGGTGGAGGCGGGCGATGATGCCGGGAATGTGGTCCTTCGCGGATCCGTGGTGGTTGCTGTTTTTGGTGGTACCGCTGGCTTTGGCGATCAAGATGGTGACGGGACTGATCCGGCTGCGGCGCGGTGGCCGCGCGGGAAAAGGGGCGATCGTGACTGGTTCGGCGGTGCCGTGGGCATCGGCCTGGCGCGAGGCGACTGTGGGGCGCGGGTGGTTCGCCTTTGGCGTGCGGGCGGGCACGGTGTTGCCGTTGTTGGCGCGCGTTGTGGCGCTGGCTCTTGTGGTGATCGCGCTGGCGCGGCCGCAGACTGGACCGCGCGGGCAGAACCGGTCCGTGGACGGACTGGATATCCAGCTGGTCATCGACACATCCGGAAGTATGCGCGCGCAGGATTTTCAACTCGGCGGCGAGCGGCCGACGAGACTTTCGGTAGTGAAATCCGTCATCGAGGATTTCATCACGGCGCGGACGGACGACCGGATCGGCCTGGTGGTCTTCGGGACGGAGGCTTTTACGCAGGCGCCGCTGACTCTGGATCATCAACTTTTGCGCGAGTTCCTGAAGCATGTCGAAGTCAGCATGGCCGGAGACGCGACGGCGATCGGAGATGGACTCGCGACGGCAGTGAAAAGGCTCAGCAAGGGCCAGAGCGAGACGAAGAGCGAGACGAGGAGCGAGGGGCTGCCCCCGCAAACGAGCCGGGGCAGGATTGTCATCTTGTTGACCGACGGCGCGAACAACGCCGGGCGCATCGATCCCATGACGGCGGCAGAGGCAGCAAAGGCGCTGGGAATCAGGGTGTATACGATCGGCGTCGGAAGGCGCGGAAAAGTCCCGATGCAAGTCAACGGACGCACGGTCGAGGTTGAGGTCGATGTCGACGAGGGGTTGTTGGAGAAAATCGCGGCGATGACGCAGGGGCGATTCTACCGCGCGACAGACACGAAGGCGCTGGTTGAGGTCTACGCGGCGATCGACAAACTGGAAAAGTCACGAGGCAAGTCGCCGGTGCGCGAGGTACGGCGTGAACTTTACGCGAGTTTCCTTTGGCCGGCATTGGCTTTGCTGATGTTAGACGTGTTGTTCGGACTCACTCGCCGGAAGGTGGTCCCGGGATGACATTCGGCGCGCAGAAAATCCTGTGGCTTCTGGTTGGGGTGATTCCCGTCCTGTGGATCATGAGGTTCGCGTGGGGGCGGGCCAGCGCGCGGATGCGCGCGTTTGGCGCGGCGGGCAATGGGCCGCGGGAAGCCCTGCGGACGAGGGTCCGGCGCGAGCGCGTTGTGACCCTGGTCGCCATGGGCGGGATCGTGTTGGCGTTGGCGGGGCCGCGGGGCGGATTTGACGAGGTCGAGGTCCAGTCGAGCGGCGCTGATATTTTTGTTGCCTTGGATTTGTCGCACAGCATGCAGGCCGGTGATTTGCGGCCGACGCGTTTTGAGCGTGCGCGCCGCGAGGTTTTTGACTTGTTGGACCGGGTCGCGGAATCCGGGCGCGCGGACCGGGTGGGGTTGGTCGGCTTTGCCGGAGTCAGTTTTGTGCAGTGCCCGTTGACGGCAGACACGAATGCCGTGCGTGAGTACCTGATGATGATGAGTCCGGGCGACATGCCCGTGCAGGGAACGGATATTGGCGGAGCGATCATGACAGCGCTGAAGGCGATGGACGCGGGTGGCGTCGGCCCTGGAGTCGCGGCGGCGCGGGCAATCATCTTGATCAGTGATGGCGAGGATTTTGAGGGTGCGGAAACGGATGCGGTGAACGAGGCCAAGGCGCGCGGCGTGAAGGTTTTCACGGTCGGGGTCGGAACAGCGGAAGGCGCGCCGGTCCCGGACGGGCGCGGAGGATTCAAGAAAGACCGCGGCGGAAACGTGATCGTCTCGAAGTTCGCCGGT
>CAWUNT010000462.1:0-1936 GCA_963923405.1 uncultured bacterium
TCTCATGGTTTGACCACTTTCTGATCGATGCGACCAAAGATGGAATCCCCTGCCTTGTCGAACATCTCTATGGCCACGTGATCGCCAGGTTTCATGAACGGCGTCGCGATCTTGCCCTCGTCGATCTGCTCGATCATCCGTTTCTCGGCGAGGCATGATGAACCACGCCCACGGTCCTCGTTCGAAACGGTTCCAGAACCAAGAATCGTGCCGGCTGTGTAAGACCTCGTCTTCGTGATGTGCTGGATCAGGTCGGCAAACGAGAAAAACATTTCAGGGCCGGCGTCGGGATCACCGAAGAGCTTTCCATTCAACCACGTGCGCAAAGGCAAATGGATTCTGCCGTCGTGCCAGGCAGTGCCAAGTTCGTCGGGTGTAACAGCGACCGGCGCGAACGCGGAGGATGGCTTGCTCGTGAAAAAGCCGAAGCCCTTCTCAAGTTCCGAGGGAATCAGGTTTCGCAAGGACACGTCATTACAAATCATCAGCAATCGAACGAACTTGAGCGCGTCTTTTGCGGATGTACCCTGGGGGGTGTCTCCCATGACAACGCAAACTTCAGATTCGAAATCGAGACCCCACGACTCATCGACAAGAGGAATGGCCTGACGCGGAGCGAGAAATGTTCCAGAGCCACCCTGATAAACCAGAGGATCTGTCCGCAAAGTCTTCGGAGGCTCGGCCCCACGGGCCTTGCGGACGAGGACAATGTGATTGATATAAGCCGATCCGTCGATCCACTCATACGCCCGGGGAAGAGGAGACAATGCCTTGTTCTGGTCGAACGCGCTGCCCATGGCAGGATTCGCGTTCAATTCACGGTAGATTTTTTCAAGTGCCGGCGCCACCGCGTCCCATTCATCAAGAGCGGCCTGCATGGTCTTGCTGAAATTTGTCGCGGGAACAAAACGAGTGAGGTCCCGGCTGACGACGACAAGTTGGCCATCACGGGTTCCGTCACGGAGGGTCGCGAGTTTCATGGGTCTTATTCCTCGTCATCAGACGACTGGTGTTTGCTTGCAATCGTCTTCAATTTGCGGATCTGGGGTCCGGTCAATTGAACATAATCACCGGCTTTTAGATTTTCCGGGAGTTCAAGACCTGCCAAGGACAGCTGGACGTATTTGTGCGTTTTGAGCTTCAGCCGTTTCAAACCGGATTCGAGCTTGCGCCTTAGTCCGGGAATGTCGCCTTGCACAAAATACCAGTAGCCATACGACGCACCCAGTTTTGCCTTGTGCCGGTATTCCATCTTCAAGCGTGGACGGCCCGGGGATTTTTCCGGCAAGAGACTTTGCAACTCATGTTCTTCAAGCCTCCGGTCAATCATGACCAGGACAACCTGATCAAGCTCGTCGATCCCACGGAAAGTCCCGGCAAACTGGTTGTCGTTCGTAAGAAGACAAAGTCCCTCGGCATTCTTCCCAAGCAAGCTGGCTGGAACAACCTTGAATGAAAGACGAGCGAGGCGAGGAAGGTGATAAATGGAGTTCTCAACCGGATTCCGGTCCAGGGAGAGTCCTGCTGGCTTGTTCAGCAACCAGTAGACGAGCGGTGCGGCGGCTCCACCTTTTTTCGCGTCACCTTGATTGAATTTTACGATCTTGCCATCAACGGCGATCTTGTCCCTGGATGGATCAACAACGCCCGCCAATGCCGTCACTCTTGCGCCGTTGACCTGGACACGACCCTCAGAGATCCACTTCTCCGCCTCCCGGCGGGAGCAGATCCCCTGCAGGGACAGAAATTTCTGAATCCGCATTTTCGTCTGCGGCTGCGAATTCGATTTGGGATTCGCCTGGCTCGTCACCGATATAGTCCTCGACATCGACTGGTTGTTCACCTTGCTCAAGCTTCTCGAGTGCCTTGGCAAGGGCCTCGTGCGAAGGCTGGAAGGCTGTCTCTTATACACATCTCCGAGCCCACGAGACGCTAC
>CAWUNT010000463.1:0-1929 GCA_963923405.1 uncultured bacterium
CGCGGCGTTTTGCGCGGGCTGCATATCCAGAACCCGAATACGCAGGGAAAACTGGTGTCCGTCCTCGCGGGCGAGGTTTTTGACGTCGCCGTCGACATCCGCAAAGGATCTCCGACGTTTGGCCGCTGGGTCGGGGTGACTCTCAGCGCGGAGAAGAAAAATCAATTGTGGGTCCCGCCGGGAATGGCGCATGGATTTGTGGTCACCAGTGAGACCGCTATTTTCGCCTACAAATGCACCGATTATTACGCGGCCGAACACGAGTTCTCCGTCGCCTGGGATGACCCCGCGATTGGAATCACGTGGCCGATGCATTTGATGCCGCATGGTGTTGAACTGTCCGCGAAGGACAAGGCCGCGCAACGTCTGGCTGAGATCGATCCGGCGCGCCTTCCCCAGTACAGGAAATAAGGCATTGCCGGCCGCGATCACCCGATTCAAAAGGATTCTTGTCACCGGAGCTGGCGGCCAACTGGGCCATGCCTTCAAGAGGGCTTTTCAAAACCGCGAGCCGGCTCATGCCTTCTCCGGTGAATCTGCTGCTTTCGACGGCGCACAGGTTATTTATTCGGACGTTGAGGGTGAGAACTCCTGCAACCTGGCTGACGCGGGAGCGATCTCGTCGCTCCTGGACCGGATCAAGCCCGACTTGATCCTGAATCCCGGCGCCTACACGGCCGTTGACCGGGCCGAGAGCGAGGAATCGCTGGCCGATGCCGTGAACGCCAAAGCACCGGGCGTCATGGCACGCTGGGCGCGCGAGCACAACGCCACCATGATCCATTACTCGACCGATTACGTCTTTGATGGATCGGGGACAACCCCATGGACGGAAGGGTCGCCCACGGGACCGGTCAGCGTATACGGCAAGACCAAACTCGCGGGCGAGAAAGCCGTGCTGGATGCCGGAACCCGCGGAGCTATTTTCCGCACTTCATGGGTTTATTCGGATGAAGGGCATAATTTCATCAAAACGATGCTGCGACTCGGGGCGGAACGTGACGAACTGCGCGTCGTCTCCGACCAGACGGGAGTTCCGACCAGCGCGCATTTCCTGGCGCGCATGACCCTTCGTGCGCTGAATTCCGCGAATGCCATGAATGTAATGACTCCGGCCAGGGTCTATCACCTGGTGCCGCGCGGAGAGTTGAACTGGCATCAATTCGCCGAGGAAATCCTTGGCGCGGCACGCGACGCCGGGAAAGAAGTCCGCGCAAAAAAAGTCACGCCAATTGCCACGGCGGACTATCCGACCCCTGCCAAACGCCCCCTCAACTCGCGCATGGATTGCTCGCGATTTGAGAGGACGTTCGGCATCGAACTCGAAGACTGGCACGTCGAGTTCGAAAAAGTCATGGCAGCGTTACTCAGCCGCTGACACCTTTTTCTACCGTATCCTTGGACCCGCGGACGGCGGGCTTGTTTTTGTCGCTCTTGTCATTTTTCGCGGCGACATTGCCATGGCAGTACCCTTGGATGAGGACCTTGTTGGTCCAGCTGAAAAATCCATGGGCAGTGGAATGCTGCGTGGACAATCCACGGATTTCACCTTTCGGACACTCATCCTGGATTTTCTTGTACGCCTCATTGAGGTAGTTGGTCTGACCGACGAAGCCGAGGATGACAAACTGTTCCGCCTGGGCTTTGACCAGACGACCATCTTCACCCGCGGCAGCCTGGCCAGATGGTGACATGTCACTGATGTGGACATTGTGAATGCTGTAGGTGCAGCCTGTGAAAATCGTCGCGCATAGCGCGAGCACGGGAAGGGAACGCATCACAAGCCCCCTCATGCCTTGCCGTTTTGTTCACAATACCCTTCCGCGTGCAAGCGGCGGGCGTGAACGATCAGCGGGAAATAAACGACGGCCTCATCCTGTTGAACTTTGACAACGACTACGTCGACAAGGTGCGGGATGACTTGATCCG
>CAWUNT010000464.1:0-1919 GCA_963923405.1 uncultured bacterium
ATCTTGATGAAGAGCGCGAGTGCCGCCAATCAAGCCGCCGAAATGTTGAAGATCACGGCGACGGACGCGCTGCGTCTTGGTGTCATCGATTCCATCATCGACGAGCCCGAAGGCGGCGCGCATCGCAACGTCGAGCAGACGGCGTCGCTGATCAAGCAACAAGTGCTGCGCGATTTCGCCGAGTTGAGAAAACTGCCAGGCGAGAAGTTGCGCGACACGCGCATTGAGAAGTTCATGAAGATGGGTTTCGCGGGCGACGGGGCTGAGATCCTCGGGTTGAACTGAGACCGGTAATCTCACGATGTCCCCCAAGCCTTCGACGACTTCTGTCCCGTCCATTTCTTGTCCCCCGGACAAGTCGATCACGCACCGCGTCCTGTTCTTCGCCGCGATGGCGAAGGGCAGGTCACGCGTCGCGCGGCCCCTGATCAGCGGGGACACGCGCGCTACGATGAATTGCCTCGCCAGCCTTGGCGTGCGGTTTCACGAGTCCAGCGACGGTGTCGAAATCGAATCGCCCGGTATCGCCGGATGGCACAGGCGCCCATCCGCGCCGTTATACGCGGGCAACAGTGGCACGACGGCGCGTTTTCTGGCGGGAGTCCTGTCGGCATGTCCCGGGATGGAGGCGGTGATCACGGGCGACGCCAGCCTGTCGCGGCGTCCCATGCGCCGGGTCCTCGATTTGTTGGAACAAGCCGGCGCGGCCGGGACCGCGTCGGACACTCTGCCGGTCGCGATTCACGGCAGGAATCTGAGCGCGTTTGACGTCAAGAGCCCGCACGGGTCCGCGCAGGTCAAGACGGCGATGATCCTGGCGGCGTTGACGTGTGACGGCGTGTCACGCGTGACGTTGCCCGACGGGTCGCGCAATCACACCGAGATCTTGTGCGCGAAACTGGGACTGCCGGTCACGGCGTCGCGCAGTGGCGGCGTCGAGACGGTGACGATCGATGGCCCGGCGGAGATCAAGCCGTTTGATGTGACCGTCCCCGGTGATCCGTCGTCGGCGGCGTTCATCGTCGCGGCGGCGTTGTTGACGGGAACAGGCGTGACCATCAGGGGCGTGTGCGGAAATCCGTTGCGCTCGGCTTTTCTGGACGTCCTTGAGCAGGCCGGTGTCGTGGTCCGGCGGACACCTGTGGCCAGTCACGAGTTCACGGAGCCCGTCGAGGACTGGTTTATCGACCCGGCGGTGGCAACGCGCGGGGGATTCCGGCCAGCCGGAGAAATCCCGGCGGCCTGGGTGCCGGCGATCATCGACGAGATTCCCGTGTTGGCGACGATTCTGGCTTTTGCCCCGGGCGCGAGTCTGTTTCGCGGGGTGGGGGAGTTGCGCGTCAAGGAGAGTGACCGCCTCGCGGGGACGATCCGTTTGCTCGAGGCGGCAGGGTGCGCGGCGCGCGCGATTGGTGACGACCTCGAGATTGCTGGCGGGCTGACGCCAGGCTCGTTGAAGCCCTTTGAATTTGATCCGGCGGGCGATCACCGCCTCGCCATGGCGGCCATGGTGCTGGAGATGGTTTTGGACTTGGGTGCACAAAAAAAGTGCACGATTTCAGATAGATCCTGCGTGGAAGTTAGTTTTCCAGATTTCCCGGCTGTGTTAACGTCCCTGCAAACTTCAGCTCAGCCAACTTCGGCAGCCAGAAAACGGGGAATCTTGCCGTGACAGGACACAAACGGTCAGGCGATCGGCCAAAAATTGTCGCAGTCGACGGACCGGCTGGTTCGGGCAAGAGCACCATTTGCAGCGAAGTCAGCCGCCGGATCGGATGGTCGTACGTTAACACGGGCGCGCTGTACCGCGGAGTCGGACTTCTGGCGCGCGATCGCGGCATCAACCTCGAGGACGAGGCGGCTGTCGGCGCGATGCTGGAAAAACTGGCCGGCGCGATTTTCTGGGACTACGAGAGGCA
>CAWUNT010000465.1:0-1915 GCA_963923405.1 uncultured bacterium
CCCTGACCGCGCGACTTTCCACCTTGTCTGTCGCCGTTACCAGTTCGTACTCCGCGGACCACGTTGAGACCATCGGTACCTCTGCCCAAAGGGCAACGTTGTAACCGTCAACAGTCGTTTTCAGGTCGGACGGGTTGTTGGATCTGCGCCGTCTGGCCCAGTTGGCGCTCCATCCCGTGCCGAGAATCGCGGATATTCGCGTTGCGCGAAGTTTGTAGTTGTCCAGCAACGTCATGGCGTCCGCGGAGGATTCCGTGGAGGTCACAGGGGTAAGGACGAAGTCTTCCTCGTAACTTCCCCCGATGGATCTGCCAGTCGTGTCCAGATAGGACAAGCCCGCGAGCAACACTGGTGATCCCGCGATCTTCCGGGTTTCCGTGTCCTGACGGTCCGGCAGATTCTGGAACCGGTAACTCCCGGTCAAACTGATTCCTGTACCGTTGAAGTCAACGTCGATTCTCCGGATATTGCCGGGGCTCACGGGCGCGTAAGGGCCAAGAATCATGTCGAGGGATGTCGCGAGATTCCATTTTCCGCGTTCCAGGCTGTGTCCGACGCTGATTCTTGCCGACTGGCCGGAAATTCCATGAATGCTGTCGGTGGTGATCGCCCATGACGTGATGCCTGCTCCGACCGTCCAGAAGGACATTGCGGTGTTGGCCGGCACTGCCCCGGCGCCAGCGGGTTCGGCCCGCAGTTCCGCGCCCCCGGAGAAAGTCAGTGCCCCCCCAAGCAACGCGCCCGCGATCAGCAGCGAAATCGCGGCGTCCCGTTTTTGCTCGAGGCGCCGGATGATCAGGATGGAAAGCTCGAACAAGGCGTAAAGAGGAACAGCCATGACGAATTGTGAAACCGGATCGGGCCCGGGCGTCAGCAACGCCGCGATCACCAGGATGATGACGATCGCCATGCGACGTTGCGTCGCGAGGGTTTTCGCGTCAATCAAACCCAGCATGGACAGCAAGACGAGGATGAGTGGTGTCTCGAATACCAGGCCGAATCCAGCGAACAGGAGGATGAGGAGGTTGATATAGTCCGTCACCGTGATGATCGGTACGCCGACTTCCAGGCCAATCTTGATCAGGAATGAAAGCGTCCACGGCAGGGCGATGAAATAGCAAAACGCGATCCCGGCGAGGAACAGGACCACTGACCCCCAGATGAACGGCAGTATATGTTTTCGTTCCTGCGGATAAAGGCCGGGCTCGAAGAATTTCCAGAATTCACGCAACCAGAACGGGGACGTGACAATCACGGCCGCCATGAACGAAACCTTCATTCCGGTGAACATGACATCGAGGGGGCCGGTGAAGTGCAGCGCCGGGGTTCCCGGCGGCAACGCGTTGACCAGTGGTGTCTTCAGGAAATTGATCAGGTCCTGCGCTTTGAAAAACAAAAGCAGGAAGGCGATCATGATCACAACAACGGAGCGCGTGACGCGCGTGCGCAGCTCGTCCAGGTGCTGCATGAGCGGCATGTCCATCAGTGAGCCTCCAGCCAGTTGGCACCCGTGCCGATCTCGACTTTCAGCGGGACGTCGAGTTCCATCGCGCGTTCCATGGCGTCGCGGATCACTTCACTCGCCCGGTCGACCTCGCTTTTCGGTGCCTCGAATACCAGTTCGTCATGGACCTGCAGCAGCAGTTTCGTTTTCAGTCCGGTCTCGCGCAGGTCACGATCAACTTTGATCATCGCGAGTTTGATCAGGTCGGCGGCGCTGCCTTGGATCGGCGAGTTGACGGCAATGTTCTCGGCATTCACGAGGGTCAACCGGTCCGTCGAGTGCAGTTCCGGTAGTGGACGGCGCCGGCCAGTCATCGTCTCGGTATATCCGTTGGCCTTTGCCTTCGCGACCGCGCTGGCGATGTAGCTGTCTCTTATACACATCTCCGAGCCCACGAGACGCTACGCTATC
>CAWUNT010000466.1:0-1910 GCA_963923405.1 uncultured bacterium
GGAAGCCCGCCGGCGTTACGCGGAACTGAAGTCGGAATACGCGCTGGACCGCCGTCTGTTGGAGATAACCTCTTACCAGGACGTGCTCGCTGCCGAGAAAATCTGGAAGCAGGCGGCGGAGAAATCCGCGATCGCGGGCAAGAAGGCCATGGAGGACCAGGACGCCACCGCGGCACTGAAGCAACTCGTCCAGAGCATCGACGACTTCTCCAGCCGGTTCCCCGGTCAGAATCGCAGTGTTGAGTTGATGCTGGTCGGCGCCAGCGCTTGTCGTGACCAGGGACTTCTTGGTGAGGCGCAGAAATACTGGCAACGCGTGCTGGTCTCGAACCCGACGGCCGCGCAGCGCGCCCTGGCGATCAGGGGGCTGGTTTTCGCGGAGCTCGCGTTGTCACCAAGCAGTGAAGTTGTCTCGGTGGTATCCAAGTTCCTGCGCCTCGAGGACTGGAAGGAACTTGGGTCAGTCCTTCGCAACGAAATGGAAGGCGTCCTGTCGGCGGCGGCCGTGGACGAGGGCACGAAGCTCAATCGCGATGGCAAAGTGCTTGAGGCCGGAACGCTGCTGGTGCAGACCGCGACGGAAAACGAGAGTGTGCCTCAGCGCGAGAAATTATTGCGTGATGGCGCTTACTTGCTCGCGCTTGGTGGCGCATGGCCCGAGGCTGGCCGTATCGCCGAAAAATACCAGAAAGACGGGCTGCGCCAGTATTCGGGCGACATGGCCTATTTAAAAGCGCGCTCCGAGGAGTTCCAGCTGCGCCTTGGCGCCGCCGCGCGTGCCTACGTTGAATTTGGCAAAGCCTGGCCTTCGCACACGCGCAGCAAGACAGCCCTCGAGCGGGGTGAGAAGCTTGCCGCTGCCAACAATGACCTGAAAGTCGCGACGCAGGCTGCCGAGACCCTGGCGGCGCGCGAATCAAGGCGCGAAGACCAGCTTCAGGCCTGGTCAAGGGCGATCAAATACGCCACCGATGCCGGGGCGTTCAACGCGGCACACAAACTCGCCGCGGCACGCCTCAAGGTCTCAAGGGATTTGCCGGAGAGGTATGAGAGCCAGATGCTGCTTGGCAGGATAGACGTTGAGCGTGGTGATGAGCAGCAAGGAATAGACAACCTCGAGATCCTCGCGAAACGTGTCGATCAGGATCGTGACCAACTGGGGGATGATTTCGCCCGATTGTCCGGTTCCATCAACCTGTTCCTCGCGCGCCATTTCCAGAAGAAGCTGGACGCCATCCGCGTTGACGGCAACGACCCCGAGGTCGGCGCGACCGTCGCCCGCAAGCTGAAGCTGTTTGATGAAGTCTTGTCCCGGTACGATCGCGCGGCGGCGTCCGGCGATCGCGAGTCGGCCCCGATGGCCCGTTATCTGGCCGGTGTCGCGGCCGAGGGGATGGCAGGGGATGTCGAGAAACTCGGCAAGGCCGGTGGCGACGCCAAATCCCGCGAGAACAGCGCGCGCCTGAAAAATCTGGCTCGCAGCTATTTCAGCGCCAACCTGGTCGCGCAGCGCAAGAACCCCGCGGCCTACAAGGGGAACGAGTGGATGTCGCGGGCGGCCCTGAAACTTGACCCGTCGGACAAGTCAGCGGTCAGCGGCACCATCGGTGATGAAGTTCCGCTCAGCACCATGCCGGACATGCCGGCACAGTGGCAGTTGTGAGGAGGCGCGCCATGGCACGAAATCACCTTCATGGAATTTTGGCGGCTTCGCTGGCTTTCTTGTGCGCGACGCAGGGTTGTGTCTCGACGAGGAACAACGTTGAAGTTGCTCCCGGGCCGGCTCCTGAAACGCCGCGGACAGCCTCATCAATTCCCGCGACCGGTTCGTTGACCGGCACCGCCGGAACGGTTGACTGGCAAAGCCTTTTCAAGCGGCCGCCTCTGCCAGAGGAACGAAAGGAACTTGA
>CAWUNT010000467.1:0-1898 GCA_963923405.1 uncultured bacterium
CACCAGCCAATTCGCGCGTTGGGTTTGCCGTGGATAACGGCAGGGCCATCGTCGCTTATTGGGGTTCCAATGGGTCGTTGAAGGTAGCGGTCGGGACGTTCAGCGCGGGATCGTACTCGTGGAGCGCGTCGACCCTGATGAACCATTTCTCCGGGATTACTTATCACACGCCCCAAGTTGGGTTGAGCTCTACCGGACTCGGACGTGTCGTATACATGGAGTACAACGTTAACGTGTCGACTCCCCAGTCGGACATAAACTTGATTTATGAGACCTCAGCGAACACTTGGAACGGTACCGCCAACTTGAAATCGATGAACGATGCCATCAGCTACTACTGGATCGGGAGTGGCCTCGGCATCACGGGTATGGCGGGCAACAGCCGGCGGTGAGGCTGGTCCCGGCCGAGGCATGGAGTTTCAAAACAGGGATCTCGCGGCGTCGAGGACTTTCGACCAGACGCGCGCGTCGCTCTCCGTGTAAGCATGGCCACGGATCGGGTTCATGGTCCAGCCGGTGTAGGTCAAGTGCTGGTTGGTTGTGGCTTCGGGGATCGCGGATGACCGCAGGAATGAGGTCTCCGTCTGGTAGAAGTTGTGCCAGACGCCGGTCTTGGCGCGGATTTCCGCGAAACGTGGCTTCAGGTCCAGTGGCGCGCGCGTGCAACCGGGCCACGGTTTGAAACCAAACGTCGCGTAGCCGAGGGTTGAAGCGCTGAAGGCGGTGGCGTCGCATTCCTCGACGCTGATCGGGTCGGCCGTCGCGAGAACTTCCACATGACGTTTCATGTGAAGCGCGGCTTTCATGGCTGTCCATCCGCCGTGGCTCTGGCCGACAAGGACGAGCGGCCGGCCTTCGGATTCCTTTTCAATCCAGTCAAAGAGAGTCTCGAGATCCGAGGATCCGACTTCAGAATGTGTCTGGTCCTCGTGATGATAACGGCCCGAATAGATGGGGTCGTTACCAATCGCATAGCAGGCCTTGATCGCCGGAACGGGATCGCCGGATGCGGCGTGACTGACGTTCTGGATGAATTCTTGAATCACCTGGGACGAACGGATTTCCGAGGGGTGCCCGTCGACAAAGCAGGAACCGAATCCACCAAAGAAGGCGACAAATGGGGCAACAGCGAATTTGTTTTTCAAGTGCGACTCCGTCGGCGAAAAATCCGGACCTGGCCTGCAAGTTAACGGGGTAAACGCGATTGGGCAAGTCAAAAAAACCATTGGTTGCGGGGGGTTATCGGTGTGTTCGGTCGTTCCGTGGTTAGGGCGCCATGAGCTCAATAATTCAGGCAGGTTGCCGTAGAGTAGAATAGAAGCAGGGAGGAGTCCGCCATGAAACACAACATTGGTATCACGGAGCAACATCGCGCCTCGACCTGCGAAGCGCTGGCAAGGGTTCTGGCTGGTTCCTACAGCCTTCAACTCACGACCCAGTACTGCCACTGGAACGTCAAGGGACCGTTTTTCGATCCTTTGCACAAGTTGTTTCAAGCGCAATATGAGGAACTGCAAGTCGCGGTGGATGAGATCGCGGAGCGGATCCGGGCTTTGGGCCACACGGCACCGGGCAGTTTTGAGGAGTTCGCGAAACTGTCACCCGTCAAGCAACGCGTGGACTTCCGCAACGCGGACGAGATGCTGGTGTACTTGCTGGACGCGCATGAGCAAATGGTCCTGACTTGCAAGGAAGGAATCCATGTCGCCGGCAAGGGCGGGGACGAGGCGACGGAGGACATGTTGACAGAGCGCGTCGAGGTCCACGGAAAAACGGCCTGGATGTTGCGCGCGACCCTGGAGAAGTGAATCAATGGAAAAGTGAATCAACGCAGGCCCCCTTTGTAGTATGATTCTCCGGAATTCTTCCGGAGAATTTTTTTATGTCCCGATCAAAGA
>CAWUNT010000468.1:0-1895 GCA_963923405.1 uncultured bacterium
AGCGTCGAAAGGCGAAGGCCTGGGCAACCAGTTCCTGGGTCACATCCGCGCCACGGACGCGATCGCGCATGTCGTCCGGTGCTTCGAGTCGGGAGACATCGTGCACGTCGAGGGATCCGTTGGCCCGACGCGGGATATCGAGACCATCCAGACGGAACTGATCTACGCGGATGTCAGCACGGTCGAGGCGGGGCTGGAGCGTTACCGGCGTCTTGCCAAGAGCGGCCAGAAGAAGATCACGGCGATCCTCGCGATGCTCGAGGCGCTGAACACGCACTTGCAGAAACTTGAGCCGGCGCGCACGTTCAGCGTCGAGCCGTTTGTCGGGGACGTCCTCGAGGTCCGCGAAGCATATAATGAGTTGCACTTGCTGACCTCGAAGCCGGTTCTTTACGTGTGCAACGTGGACGAGGACATGGCGGCGGGTGACACGGACAACCGCCTGACCCTGGAAGTGAAGGAATACGCGAAGAAGGAAGGCGCGCAGGTGGTGATCATCTGCGGCAAGCTCGAGGAGGAACTCGGGCAACTCGATCCGCAGTCACGCCAGGAGTTGATCGACTCGCTGGGCATGAAGGAACCGGGACTCAACCGGATGATCCGCGCGGGTTACAACACGCTCAACCTCCAGACGTACTTCACCGCCGGCGAGAAGGAAGTCCACGCGTGGACATTCAACCGCGGCGACAAGGCGCCGAAGGCCGCCGGGAAGATCCACTCCGATTTCGAGCGCGGTTTCATCTGCGCGGAAGTTTATTCCTACGACGACCTCGTCAAGGCCGGTTCGCGTCCGAAGCTCAAGGAAATGGGCCTGATGCGGATCGAGGGCAAGGAGTATGTCGTGAAAGACGGCGACGTGATGGAGTTCCGGTTCAACGTCTGAACGTGGAATTCACCCTGAGCCTCGCGTCGTCATCCTGCGGCCTCAGAATGACGCGAGGAAATTCTTGTGCGAAGGGTTCATCCAGATTTTTCCAAATAACTCGAGTTCTGCCGAGTAAGCGGCGCCCGGATGGGCGTCGCTCGCGACGCGGAACATTTCTTTTTGGGCGGCGATGGCGCGCGGCTCGATGGCGATGATGTCACGCGCGGTCTGGGCGACCATCTCGGCAAGCGCGTTCTCGTCGCCGGCGACTTGGTGGAGAAGTCCCAACCTGAGGCATTCTTCCGCGAGGATATCACTGCCCATGTAGATCAGGCGTTGCGCGTTCGCTTTGCCAATCAAGTTCACAAGCCTCTTGGTCCCGCCGTAACCAGTCGCCAGACCGACCCGCAATTGCCGGAACTCAAAACGCGTCATCTTTGTGCCGAAGCGCAGGTCAGCCGCGAGCGCCAGTTCGGCGCCGCCTCCGATCGCGGCGCCGTGGATGGACGCGATCACCGGGATGGGCAGTTCCTCAAGGCACCGGCAAAAACGGTTGAGCATGGCAGCGTAGTTTTTACCTTCGCCCTCGCCGGTCAAAGTCGCGAGTTCTTTCATGTCACCACCGGCGATCCAGACTGGCGACCGTCCGCGTCGCGAGGGCTGCGTCGTGATGACGAGGGCCCGCACAGGCAAGACGTTCGCGGATGGGGACGCTTGCCAGTCGACCAGACGGCGATGGAGGTCGTCGACTCGCTCGTTCAGTTCACGCGCCAGTGTGGTCCCGAGCGCGTTGAACCTCTCCGGGCGATTGATGGTCCAGGTCTCGATCCGTCCTGATTCAGTCACCTGAATGAATGACATGCTCCGCTCCTTTGATCCCCTAATTCACTGTGATGATTCAGGATGCGGCGGTTTCTTGTCCACAAGCAAAATCGCGCCGGCTGCCACCCTTTTGGGCAAGGTGGTCGCAAGAGAACAAGGGCGGGCGGGATCCTGCCGTTTTTACGGGATCCGGGGTAGAATGAAATTT
>CAWUNT010000469.1:0-1880 GCA_963923405.1 uncultured bacterium
CCGTGACAAGTTGAGGAAGGAAGACGTCGCGCGGTACCTCTCAATGGCAGACCGCAAAAAAAAGCAAATTGACGAGCGGGTCACGCTGCTCGCCCGTCGTGAAAAGCAGTTGCAGGCTGTCGAGAAGTCGATTGACGATAAACTCAAGCGCCTCGAGGACGAGCGCAAATTTTTCGCGCAGAGTATCCAGCAGGAGAAGGACTTGAAGGGCCAGCGATTGGACAAGCTGGTCGAACTTTACGACAAGATGGAACCGAAGAAGGCATCGGCGGTATTCGAGAAAATGGACGAGGATCTTGTTGTCGCGTTGTTCAAGCGACTTCGCCAGAAACAGGTAACGTTGATCCTTGAAACCATGACCGCGGACAAGTCCGTCAAGCTCAGTGAATATTTCGGCCGTGTCCGTTCAGGCAAGGAATACGAGCTTTTGAAGGAGATGAATTCCTCGTTGCGCCAGGAATTCGCTGATTGCAAGGGAATGCCGAAGGAAGCCGATGGAACCGCAGCCGCGTCCGCGCCGGCTGCCGCTCCTGCCCCGGTGTCCGCCGCTGCGGCGGCTCCCGTGGCACCCGCGACTGCTCCTGCGGCTGCTCCCGTTGCGCCCGTGGCTACACCTGCGCCTGCTGCCGCTCCCGCGCAGGCCGCAAAGTAATCAGCGCGCCGATTTCTCCGAATAGTGGCTTTTCGAGTACATCAGGATGAAGACTCCGAAAACCCACATCAGGGAACACAGCAGCTGACCCATTGAGAATCCGCCAAAGAAGAAGCCCAACTGCTGGTCCGGCTCCCGGAAAAATTCCGCGATGAACCGGAAACTCGCGTAGCCCAGGATAAAAGTGGCGGATACCACACCTGTGCGCGGTTTCCGGCTGTACATAAACAAAGTCAAAGCCAGCAACAGCCATCCCTCGAGGAACGACTCATAGATTTGCGATGGATGACGGGGCAGTGGTCCGCCACCCGGGAAAATCATGGCCCACGGCACATCCGAGACGCGTCCCCACAACTCACCGTTGATGAAGTTGCCGATACGGCCAAACCCAAGGCCGACAGGGATGATCGCCGCGATGTTGTCCGTCAAGTTCAGGAAATCGATCTTGTTCAGGCGACAGAAGATCAGGATCCCTGTGATCAATCCGACGAAGCCGCCATGGAAAGACAGCCCGCCTTGCCAGATCATGACCATCTCGGACATGTGATGGCGGTAGTAGTCGAAATTGTAGATGAAGACATACGCCAACCTCGCCCCGAGGATCATGCCGACGAGGCCATAGACAAGGCTGACCTCGATCTGCTCCTCGGTCATCTTCAACCGCCCGATGCGGACGGCGCGGCGCAGGAACAAAAACACGGCAACAAGGCCGATGATGTACATCAGCGAATACCAGCGCAGCTGGAACGGGCCAATTGCCGTCTGCCCCAGGTGAAAGGGTCCAATGGTGAAAATAGCCGGGTCAATATTCGGATATGTCAGCATTTTTTGCCTCTTTTGTTGATCAAATCCTACCGGAGCCCCCGGCTGGCCCGCAACCGCGAAAAGCGCGTTTTCGTGGTATGATTGAATTATTCCGTAACAGGTTGAAACCCATGGACGACAAGCGCGACATGTCTGCCGCACAGCTTGCGCGGATTCTGCGTGAAGCCCGCGCAAGCGGCGCTCCCCTTTCACAGGTGATTGAGCGCGGCCTCGCCGCGATCGCAGGCCGGAAAAAATCCGCGGAACGCGAGGAATCTGGCGCGTCGTCAGCCAAACGTGGCGACCAGCAGACCATCACTTCCAAGGTGGAAGCGCACAGCGCCGCCCCTGGCAACCAGGATGCCGCGCAGTTGCGCAACTGTCTCTTATACACATCTGACGCTGCCGACGATACTCCTTGTGT
>CAWUNT010000470.1:0-1873 GCA_963923405.1 uncultured bacterium
CGTGAAACTCGCGCTGTCAGTCCCGGATTTTCCGTCGATCTTGAAAACGACTTCGGCGCCGACGCTCTTGCCGATCCAGTTGCGTTGCATTTCCTTGACGCTCTCGGGCCAGTCGACGAGGTTCAAGTCCTCGATCAGTCGTTCCGCGTACGCCGTGATTTTCAGCACCCACTGGCGCATCGGCTTGCGGATGACCGGATGCCCGCCGCGTTCAGATTTCCCGTCGATGACTTCTTCGTTGGCGAGAACCGTGCCCAGGGCCGGGCACCAGTTGACGGGTTCATGGGACTCGTACGCGAGACCGCGTTCGAACAGTTTCAGGAAAATCCACTGGGTCCATTTGTAATATTTGGGATCCGTCGTATCGACTTCCCGGTCCCAGTCGTAACTGAGTCCCAGCGACTGGATCTGTTCGCGGAACCGGTTGATGTTCTTTGCCGTCGTGACCCGCGGGTGCGTTCCCGTGTTGATGGCATGCTGTTCCGCCGGCAGGCCGAACGCGTCCCATCCCATCGGGTGCAGGACGTTGAACCCGTTCATGCGCTTGAAACGCGCCACGATGTCGGTCGCCGTATAGCCTTCCGGGTGGCCGACGTGCAGGCCGTCGCCGGACGGGTAGGGGAACATGTCGAGGATGTAGTACTTGGGCTTTTTCCCGTCGGGCTGGTCCGGCGTCTTGAAGGTCTTGTTCTCGAGCCAGTACTTTTGCCACTTTTTCTCAATGATTGAGAATGGATAGCCCTGATTTTCTTCCACGTCTTTCCCCCGTTTCCGCGCTGGTACTGGTGCGAGCCGGTAAAAAACCATCATTCGTCCCGGTTGACAACGTAAAAATAACGCCGGAAGTGCCAGAAAACGCTAAATAATTTCGTGATTCTTCCAGCCCCTCGACGCGGGGCTTCAGGGGAGGTTTTTTCCTGTCTTGAAACTCAAGCAGGTCTCATCGCCGGTCGGATCGCGTAAACCAACATGACGCGCCTGTGATCACCAGGCCGGCGCCGCTGACGAAAAACGCCTGGGCCGGGGAAATCACCGTCAGGATTCCAGTGAACAGCAAGTAACTGACGGGTTGTGCCGCGGCAACGAAGGCTTGCAGCCTGGCAAAAAAACCGGCCCTCGCTGACTCGGGTACGGCTCCCTGAAAAAACGTGATCACCTTGACGTTGACGAGTCCAGCGCCCGCGCCTCCGCAGGCCATGACAAAGGCGACCCAGAATGGATGGGGAACCAGGATGATCGTGCAGACAAGGGCCCCGAACAGCGCGAACAGGATCCCCGACATCCGCAAGTAGCCGCCCCACACCGGCAGTCGTGACGATTGATTCGCGCCGGTAAGGAGTCCCAGCCAGAAGCATGATTCGAGAAGCCCAAGCAACAAGACACTGCCCGACAGTGACTCTTTGACAAAAAGGGGCAGGATCAGGAACAGCGGGAACATGAAAATGTTGGCCATGGCAAAGGCCCGTAGCAGGGGCGTCACTTCAGCCGGGAGACTTTGACTCTGCGGCGCGCCATGTTCTGCTGGAATTTGCGCGGCGCTGGGCACGAAGCGGAACCTCGCCCGCGAGGTCAGCCACGCCGAGACCGCGTAGCTCAGTGCGTTCAGGCCCACGGTGACGGTGAAGCCCAGCGTCCCGCTGGCAACGGCGCCGAGTGCCGCGCCGGAGAAAAAGGCCAAGGCCTGAGTCGATGATTCAAAGGCAACCGCGCTCTCAACGTCATCGCGGTCGACGAGTTCAGGCACAGATTTGACGAGAGTCGGATCGACAAACGCCTGGCAGGTCGCGATCAGGATCGAGAGCGCGTAGACCCAAGGCAGGCTCAAGTTCCCTGACCATGACAACTGTCTCTTATACACATCTGACGCTGCCGA
>CAWUNT010000471.1:0-1852 GCA_963923405.1 uncultured bacterium
CTGTTTGCCCAGGAGGAAACCATTCAAGGGTCCGCGAAGCCTGTGCTTCGAGTAGGAAGGACGACCACCGCCCGCGGCCACCGAAAAAACGGTCTGTGCTGGCAAATTTGGATCAAGTGACCCATCCGGATCGTCGGAGTTTCCGCCAATGTCGAGAAAATAATTTTTTCCGCCAAGGACGCCCAGCCATCCAGATGCCCATGCCTCGGCCGGAATCCAGTGGTGCTCAACAGTGAAATTCCCGGCGTTCACCCGGATCACGGACCAAGCCGTCAAATTTGGGTTGGCCGCGGTGCCTGTCACGATGATCCCGTCGGGACCGTACGCTTGCATCGTCGCGACAGAATGATTCAACGGCAACTCTTTGATCCGGTGATCGTCCTGGTTGAAGATCGTAACCCGGTAACCGAGATCAAAATCCTTTCTCGACTGGCCCACCCAGAGGTAGCCGGCGTGATGCAGCATCGCCGAATACGGTTCCACAGGATCCATTTCGGCGAGGAAGACTGGATGATCCGCGCCACCCACATGTCCCGCGAACGCGTGACCTGCCAAGCCACCCGCGAGCCCCCAGGAAAAAAGGCTGGCCATGAGAACTGACCACGAAGTTTGAGACCGCATTGCCACCCCTTGCATTAAGAAACCCGATTTGCTTTAACCACACGGTGGAGGATAAATACCCCGATGGTCAATGAACATTTCGTGCCAGTTCACGACGATCCAGATGTTCCCGCAGGATATTCCAAACTCCTCAAGCGCATCCTTCATTTTGAGGATGTCTTCAACCGCATCGGCAGCGCCATGCATGCTTTCGAGACACGCCTCAAGGTCGCGGAACGCGCGGGCCATCCTGATGCCCCATTGGCACGCACCCTCTTGACGCGCGCCCAGCGCCTTGTTGCCCTGTGCCAGGAGTCGCCAGGCGCGCACTTCGTGCCATACGCGCTCGCGGCGGTGGATTATCTGTTCACCGAGACGGACAGCACTCCCGACTTCAGCAAAGAAGGTGGCTTCAACGACGATGCCCACGTCCTCGAATCCGTCCTCGATCATTTTGATTTGAAAAAGAAGATGTGAACGCCAAGTTCGGGTGGTGGTCGCCTGACAACCCCTCGCGGGACCGACAGGTTTCCGCCACCCTCTTGACGATTCCGTACGTTGGGTTTTCCCCGGTACGGCTGCAGAGCTGGCTGTCACAGCAGGGCCTTCCCGGAACCAGCGTCGCTTAAGTAGTCTCCAACATCCGCGACGTCGATCACAGTTTGCCATTGCCACTAGCCCGGAAGTCTAGAATCCCGGACCGCCACGCGACGGGGACAGGCGTCTGTAAAGAACCTGATCCGCCTACTCCAGAGGCCCTCGCACGAACCGGGTTATAGTGTCCCGGCACGTATTGCTTCGCGGCCTCATCTGCCATACTTGCGGCAACTCACCGGGTTTCGACGCTGCCCGTTGGGACCGGAGCCCCTTCAGGCAATTTCTTTTCCCGGCTTGCCTGCCCTCACGTCGGAGAACGCCTGGGCACCGCAAGTACTTCCGTGCTTTCACCAGCACTCTTTCCTGACATGTCATCCTGTCCACCCGCAGAACACCGATAAGCTGCACTTGTCCAGTTCTTCGCTCATCGCGCTGACCTTCGCCTGGTTTGGCTCCCTCGGGGTTTCATTCCTCCGGGACAGGCTCGGCATGTTCCCGCATCCTGCAATCCGTTAACTGCAGGGGCTGCGTCGGGCTTAAAGGTTCGCTTGCGCTACAACCTGTCAGTTCGCCCTCCCCCGTACGAACTCACGGGGGTCTTTTCGACCGGCTTCTGCCTGCGAGGTCACCCGCGCAGGCAGCGGCCACGGCTACG
>CAWUNT010000472.1:0-1848 GCA_963923405.1 uncultured bacterium
CGCTGGATCACGCCAGCCTGTGGATTGTCTGTGAGCAAACCCGAAACTTTCACGCGCGCGGGATGCTGAAGTGCCCACCGGGCAAGGACTTCGGCATTGGTGCCATTGCCCGAGGCGAAGATCACGATATTTACTGGCCGGTCTCGCACTTGCCGATATCCGTGCGCCACTGGGCGCCTTCGAAGTTGATGTCGTCGATTCCCGAATAAACACTCTCACGCGCGCCCCGCAAATCCGCGCCGAGTGCCGTGATCCCGAGCACGCGACCACCGCTTGTCTCGAGGCCGGAGATCGCGCCTTGCCTTGTCGAGACGCCGGCATAGAAGACCAGTTTTTCGGTCGCCGCGCGTGAATCCAAGGGACCAACGGGATCAACGGGAACTGCCTCGACGATCGGATCACCCGACCGGACCCTGATGCCATCGATTCCCGGGTAACCCTCCGCGGCCTTGACAACGTGAACCGCGGCCTCGCGATGCCACTTGAAGCCTTGCGGATAATCGCGCTTCAAACGTCCCATGGTCGCGGCGAGAAGGATTTCGAGCAAATCCTCATCCAGACGCGGCAACAGTACCTGGCATTCGGGATCACCGAGGCGGACATTGAACTCGAGAACTTTCGCGCCGTCCCGGGTCATCATCAATCCAGCGAACAAGACTCCGCGGAAGGGACTACCGAGCGCGTCCATCTCGTCGAGGACGGGCTGGAAAACTGAATGGCAGATCTCGTGAGCCGTCGCGTCATCCAGCCATTCGACGGGTGAGTATGCTCCCATGCCACCCGTGTTTGGCCCGAAGTCGCCATCGAGCAGGCGTTTATGGTCACATGCCATGCCGAAGGAAACGAAATCACGACCGTCGCAGATCGCGAAGGCGGACACTTCACGGCCGCGGAGAAGTTCCTCGCACACAAGACCGTCGCGGGTCATTGTCCCCGCCGACTGGTCGTCCATGAGTTTCAGGGACCCGACGGCACGCCAGGCCTCATCTCGAGAACGGCAGACGAAAACACCTTTACCGGCCGCGAGCCCATCCACTTTGATCACCATGCCACTGGCCCATGGCCAGGCATCGATCACGCGCGGCAAATCGTTCCAGTCACGGACAATCCAGAATCGCGGCGAAGGTGCGCCCGCGCGCTGGATGACCCGGCGCGCGAATGCTTTCGAGGATTCAAGGCGGGCCGCGGACCTGGACGGTCCGAAAACCATGATTCCCGCGGCCTGCAAGTCATCAACAACGCCCGCCGCCAACGGAGCCTCAGGCCCGACAACCACCAGGTCACAAGAGAAGATCCTGCAAAAATGAACAATCGATTCACTGTCCATCGCGCCCAGGGGCACGCCATTGATCAACGCAGGCCGGATTTTGCCAGTGCCGCGGAACATCCCGGGGTTGCCGGGACCGACATATACAACTTGCGCGCGCTTTGATTGCGCTAGTTTCCAGGCAAGGGCGTGCTCCCTGCCGCCGGATCCGAGCACAAGAATATTGATGGTATCAATCATGACAGTCCAACCTCCCTGACCCGCGCGACGAGGTGACTCAAGTCCCATGCCGCCGGGAAGGGAGGACGTTCCCCTTTCACGCGGGCAAGGGCATTCGCGATGGCCGGGTAGATGTGTTCCGCGATCTCGCGAACTTCAGGCGTGAGGGGCGCGGGTTTCTGGGCGAGGTCATCGCGGCAAAGGGACTTCCAGTCGAGCCCGGGTTTCTCCGCGGCGATCTTCTTGGCGCGTCCAATGGCCGCATGCCATGGTCCGTCGACGTAGAACTGGCGCAGGATTTCCTTCGAGATCTGGACCTGTCTCTTATACACATCTCCGAGCCCACGAGACGCTACGCTATC
>CAWUNT010000473.1:0-1843 GCA_963923405.1 uncultured bacterium
GTGGAGGACGATGTCGTCTCAACAGCCGGGACGGCGCCCGAAGCTTCCTTGAGGAGCTGGCAATCGGGGCTGGAGGGATCAGCGCAACTTGTCGCGACGCTCCCACTGCAGCCTGCCATCCACGTCGCAATCGTCGCAGTCGTCGCAATCAAGACTGTCAGTGTTTTGAAACGTCCAACCATCTTCAACACTCCATCGTCAAATCACGGCAGAACAAAACCGTCGAGAGCCTTGTAAACGTAGCGCGATTTGGTCCAGTAAGTTCCAGTCGCGTCAGAAGACAGGGAAAAACTCAAATTACCGGCAATCGGTATCGTTGCGCTGGTCGTATACGGGGACACGGTGTAGTACAAAGTTCCGCTGCCCGGGTCCGCGTTTACCGCATAAGAGAAAGTGTCCGCCGAAAGGCGCGTGATGGTGACCATGCCATTGGCGTTGCCGCTTGTGGCGTTAGCGACAGTGATTTGCTGGCCAGTGGAGAATCCGTGGGTGGGACTCGTTACCGTGACGGTATAAGGACCACTTCCTGAGCTGGTGTAGGTCGCTGTTGTGGGCAGACCGTAGACGCTGATGTAGGACGATCCGTTTGAGATCGCCGACACACCAGTCGTTGCCATCTGGACACCGTAGAGGATGTTGACGACTTGATAGCAATCCGCCCATGCGCTGCCGCTGTAGCACTTGCCGGACGTCTGCGGCAGGACCTGGCCGTTGGTGCCCATGGCGAACATCTCGACCTTGATGTTCTGGGTTGTGTTGGACGCCTGGCCATACTGATACCCCTCATAGGTCAGGCTGAACCGGCGAATGCCGTTCGGCACATCGGTCGCGACATAAAGGAAGGTCATCATGTTGTCCCGGGCGTTCATGTAAATGCCACGTCCCGGATTTGACGCGCTGAAACTACTGTACACCGGACTACCGAAACCAAAGTTGATGTAGTTGTTGGAACTCCAGAAAATCCCACCGTTTTGGCGGTTTCCGTAGTTCACGTTGTTGAAATAGAACGGAAACGGCACGCCACAAGACCCAGAGACTCCGCCGGAGCATGCATTCAACTCACGGGATTGGTCGTCGATCGCGCCCCCGGCGGCCACCAGGACACCCGGGCCGGATACCGCGGCGCAGGTGGTGCTGCCATCAAGAGAACTTCCGGTGTAACCACCGCTACAGAACCAGGGACAATTCGCGGAGGACGCGGTTGTGGAAGTCCAGGTCGCGTGCGCGGGCAGGCTGTTGGCACAGGCGTTCCGGAACTGGCCATCGTTGGAGTAATACCCCGCGCCGACGGCCGTGCAAGTCGAGCTCACGGGATAATATCCCGGGTTGCACGTCACGCCTGACGATGAACTCGTATCTTTTGTCCATGTCGCGAGGGAGGCGTCTTCAGGATCCATCCACGCGCTGCCATTACTCCTGGCGATCACACAAACACTGGTTGTTCCGTCAGGAATCGCCGCAAGTTCCACCGTCGAGAGCGCGCCTGCCGTCATCTCAGCGCTATAGCCTGCGCTGCCCGCGCATGAAGTGCCAGTGACTGCCTTGAACTTGTAGGCTGCGATGGATCCTCCCGCAGGCGGGACATTCAAGGCAAACGAAGTCAAGGCGCTGGTTCCCGTGGGGGCGCCCGTGAAACTGACAGACGCCGGGGCAGGGGAAACCTTGGTCCAAGACTCGAAAGTCGCGTCGGCGAAATCCTGCCAAACCTCGTTGACGTTACGCCCGACAACGCACAGCGTCACAGGACCATCGGCAACACTGCTGAACCCGTCCGTGATGGGGATGTCGACACTGAACTCGCCCAGATAGCCGGCAGAATCCGCGCAAAGGGCACTGTTGCCGC
>CAWUNT010000474.1:0-1836 GCA_963923405.1 uncultured bacterium
CGGAGATGTGTATAAGAGACAGCCCCTGCGAAATTTGAAAATCGTGGAACCAAAGCCGATCGAAAAAACCTCAACCGCGATTCCACATGCGCGACCCACGGCAAAGTGACCGAGCTCGTGAAAGAAAACGAGCGCGCCGAGCAAAATGACAACGGCGACCACAGGGTGGGACAGGAAAGATTCCAAAGGTTTTCCACTCCGTTCAAGCCAAACGCGTCAACGCGTGCCGACGATCAATTGCACATTCCGTAGCAACGCGAACAAGAGCCACAAACCGGGAGCCGCTACCAGCAATCCGTCAACGCGATCCAAAAAACCACCGTGACCGGGAAACATGACACCAGAGTCCTTGACTCTGGCAAAGCGCTTGATCACGGACTCAACCAGATCCCCGAGTTGCCCGAGGCTCCCACACAGGACGCCCGCGGCGGCAGCTGGAAGGACGCCCCCCATTACAGGACCAAGGAATGACTCCACAGCGATGGAGGCGCCCACACTGACAATCATTCCGGCAATCGCGCCTTCCCAGGTTTTCTTGGGCGACTTGTGAGGTGAAAGCTTGTGCCGCCCGAAAAAACGCCCGCCAAAATAAGCGCCAGTGTCACCGCCCCACACAATGGCCAGCAGCATGAACACAAGCGCAGCACGGGGAGCCGACTCATACAGGTTCCAAATCAGCAACCACGGCAATCCCGCGTACACAAGAGTCACGAGCACGCCCGACATCCGCGAGACTTCGGAATCGATTCCGCGCGTCAAAAAAATACTCGAAAGAATGGCAAGGACCAGCGCCGAAATGACGAGGCCGATACCTCCGCCCGGATGGGCGCCAGCGACGGCGAAATACAAGATCAACATTCCTGAGGCGCACAGTATTGCCGCGCGCCTGTATGATGACTTGGCAAATTCCTGGGCGGGCGCGCGCGCGACTTCGCGGAGAGCTCGTTCGGAGGATTGAACGCCAGGCTGCGTCGCGGGGTGCAAAGCGAACAGCGAATCGAACTCCGGAAGCACCATGAGAGCCGCCTCATGGACAGCAATCGCGCTGCAAAGCCCGAAAAACCACAAGACCGTTTCCCCCGAACCCTGCCAGAGGATGGCGACCAGCAGAGGCAACCCGATCGCTGCCGTGATGATACGAAGGATCAACATGGTGACTTGCCCGGTAGATCCTCGTGCGCCGTACCGGACGAGGCAGAAATGTCCAGTTCCGGCTCCGCGGACACGAGACCAAATCGGCGCTGCCGGGTCTTGAACTCCGCCAAGGCCGCCTTGAAGTCAGCCTCGCCGAAGTCCGGCCACAACACTTTCGTGAAATACAGTTCCGCGTAGGAAGATTGCCACAGCATGAAGTTGGACAACCGCTGCTCGCCGCTGGTGCGAATGACGAGGTCGAGATCGGGCAAACCGGCCGAAGCCAAACCTCCAGCAATCATCGACTCACAGACATGTTCTGGATCAATGACGCCCTCTCGTACGTTGCGGGCGATGGCACGGACTGCTTCGACGATTTCCGCCCGCGCGCCATAGCTGACGGCCAGGTTCAGTATCATCCCATCGCAGCCGGAAAGCTTCTTCGCCGCGCCCAACAAAAGTGACCTGGTCTGCCCGGGCAAACGGTCGATGTTACCCATGAAGCGTAGCTGGACGTTTTGCCTGAGGAGCTGATCGGTCTCGAATTGAAGGTAGTGGTCAAAAAGTCCCATCAGGGCACTGACCTCATCTTCCGGACGCCCCCAGTTCTCGTCGCTGAACGCGAAGAGGCTCAGCACCTGAACTCCCGAGGACGCCGCGCATTTCACCCTGTCTCTTATACACATCTCCGAGCCCACGAGA
>CAWUNT010000475.1:0-1833 GCA_963923405.1 uncultured bacterium
GAAGGATCCTCTCTTAACGTCATCCCGAGCCCCCCGTCATCCTGAGCCCTGAGCGCAGCGAAGGGCGAAGGATCCTCTCTTCACGCCACGTCAACCGCGCGGCCGGAGGCGTCGAGGATATGCGGCACCACGTGGTGCAGGTGATGGGACGCGAGGGCGCCCGGCCCTTTCGCGACAAAGGGATCGAAGTGATGAAAGACGAGTTCGCTGGCCCAGTGTCCGTAAGTGACATGGGTATTCAGTGGCTTGGTGATGGCCAGGTCAGACACGGCGTGGATGCAGTTGCTCGCGCCGCCTTGCTCGAAGGACGCCGCACGCTCGCGGTAGAGGTTGTCGAGGATCACGTACTTGACGCTGCCCGAATCCAGCCATTCGGCTTTCCGTTTGGCGGCCGCGTAAAGTTCCGGGCTGACTTCAACCGGACCGAATGTCTTCAGCGCCAGCCCCGGCACGTTGGCCAGGTTGAATGACTCATGCAGGGAGTGGTTGTGGCCCGTGACGGGCACGATCCAGTCCCAGATCTGCTGGGATGGCTGCAGGCCCTTGGGCAACCAGCTGATATCGACCGATTCGCGGACGATCATCTGGCCTTCACTGAAGTCGACCTTCGCGAACATGGCAAAAGTATGGGAGTAACCAGGACGCAACCATCCGTCTTGATAACCAAAAACAACCATGACGCTACGCAAGGCTGCCCCCCGGGGAAACATCCGATCCAGTTCCTAAACTCAAGTTGTCAGCTAGTCCAACAAATATTATCGACACTTTACGCTTGAAAATGATAGCAAAAACTATTAGAAATGCGGCGCCAATATTGGCTTTTTAATAAAAATCGGAGATTTCCAATGTCCGTTTCGAGCCTTATCGCCGCCACCGTCGTCTGCACTTCGCTCCTTTCGGGGAGCCAAAACCCGGATAATTTCGAGCACATCCTGCGCGTCAGCGTGGACGAGAACAACGCCAAAGCCGAAGTGCGCGAGTACACGTTCCGTTCCAGTGACGCGGCACAGGTTGAAGACGTCGAGACACTGCTGGTTGACGCGAATCTCGCGGGCCCGGCAAAGCTGTTCGAAGTCGAGGACGTCGTATGGTTCCGCCAGGGCGACAACGCGGTCATGGAACTCTTCAGCAACGACTCCATCACCTGGCGCCTGGAAGCCGTCCTCCGCGTGACTGGTGCCCAGGGCGAATATGAGACCGAGTATGACTACAAAACATACTCACGCCCGATGACCTGCAAACGCTGAGCAACCCGGCGCGACAATCCACCGCGTCATCTGAAAACCGAGGCCCGGAGGGGGAGGAATCCCCTTCCGGGCTTAAGTTTTTCCCAAGGATCCCGATCACTTCCCAAATGGGAACCTTATCCGTACGAGACACCTGTCTGGTTCTTGCCTTGGGCGGCGGCGCCCTCCTCCCGGGCGTTTCATCCTGCAAAAAAAACTCCCAGACCCGCGCGCCGGCATCCCTGCGCGGCGTCACATACATCTACACCATCGATGGTTCCCAGGTCCGGTCCAGCGTCAACGCCGACGGATCCGTCTCGTTCCATATCGACGCAGGCGGCCGCGCGGAACCAGTGACTCCCATGGACGACGGACCGGACGCCGTGCCATTCCTGGCGACGCCGAAGTCGACGGACACACGGCTCATCACATGGCTCATCACATGGCACGGGGTCCCGATCGGCGAAAAACGCGGCGATGACACCGAGATTTGCGGGGACCGGTTCGGGTACGGGGACATCTGCGAGGCCATCTTCGTCCAGCGCCCGGCGGACCAACCCAGTAAATAGGATTACCACGAGGATCGGCTGATTTGATCACAGGCTCA
>CAWUNT010000476.1:0-1831 GCA_963923405.1 uncultured bacterium
CACGAGCAACCACGGGGACGAGAATCCGCCGCCGATTGATTCGGTCTCGAGAGAGGCCGCCTCGATCCTTTTCGCGAACTCGAAGAAATTCCCGGCGATCATGGTTTCAGTGACCGGGCCGTTGTCCTTGCCGTCAATGTAAAGGCGGCTGGACTTGGCAACGCCACTGAAGTCCCCTTTGATCGCGTCCGTGTTGCCAGAGAACCGGTCAACGAGAAGAATTTCCCGGCGCGAGCGCAACAAGTCGGCCAGCAGGGCCCCACCCGGCGCGAAAGCCATCCCGAAGGGTCCTCCGGACATCGCGTTCGATGTCGTCTTGCAGCGGCGCGCCGAGTAGCAGTCGTGGATGTGGAGGCACAGCTTGCCGGAATCGAAAATCATATGGTCACGGGTCGGCAGGCCGTCGCCGTCAAAAGTGGTGGCTCCCGCAAACGCCTGGCTGTGTGGATGGTCACGCAGGGTGATGACCGGGCTCAGCACGGCGTTGCCGATTTCCTTGTCCCACCGGCTCTTGCCGTCCATCACCGCCGAACCCGACGCGTGGTAAAGCATGAACCCGGCCAGCAGTTCCTCGACCGCGCGCGGGCTGAAGACGACGAGGCCCTTGTAAGAATGAGCTTTGCGAGGATGCAGGTTGCCGGTGACTTTGGCGGCGAACGCTTCGGCAGTCGCCATCAGGCGCGCGGCCGTGTCTCCGGTTTTCCACGCGAATCCTGAATCATAGTCGAATCCGGAGACGGCATCCCCGTCGACGCCCATGCCGAAGAATGACCACCCGAGCATTGTCTGGGTTTCCATCTGTTCGACGCCGAGCGAGTTGTACAATCCATGGAAACTGGCTGAGACGCTCATCTCGAATTTGTCGATCGAGACCCTTTTGTCCGCCGTGGCGCGCGCGAGTGCTTGCCCCATGAGTTCCTGCAACTCGGCCAGGCTTGTGTCAGCGGTGCGTTCGTCGAACATGAAGTCGAGCGATTTCGCGCGCGGCGCCTGGGCGGCGTCTGGCATGTTGAGGGCTTCGTCAGGGACGGAAAACGATGCCAGCGCGAGCGCGTCCTCGACGGCTTTCCTGGCTGTCTCCGGACGGACGATGTTGGTCGCCGCGCTGCCTTTTTTCTGGTCCTTGTGGACAACGAGGCTGAACTTCTGGTCCTCGAGGCTGTTGGCCAGGGTGATTTCCTTGTTCTCGACGACGAGGCGGCGCGTGATGCTGCCCGAGATGCCAACCTTGATCCGGTCGGCGCCTTTCTTCCTGCCATGGTCCAGGATTTCGCGAGCGATGGAATCCATCTCGGTCGAAGTCTTGCGCAGCGCCTCACCCGTGCCCGGATTGGCGCCCGGTGTCATGATCGAATTTCCCGTCATCCTTGACGCCCTCCAACGTTCATCTTGCAGCGGATGTACGGTCCACCCGCGTCAACTTTTGCCGGCTGTCCCTTGCCGCAATAACCTGTGCCCAGATCCCAGCGGAATTCGCTGCTGACGGCGTCAACCGTCTGGAGGACGTCAAAGGCGATTCCGGACAAGGTCGCCTCGCGCAGCAATTCTGTTTTCTTGCCGTTCTGGATGCGCCAGACGTAACCGGTTCCGAACATGAATTCACCGTTGCTGTCGGCCTGGCCGCTCCCGGCGCCTTCAACCAGGTAGCCATCGTCGATCCCGGCGATCATGTCAGCGAGGCTGGACTTGCCGGGCATCAGGAAGGTGTTGCGCATCCTGATCAGCGGCTCATCGTTGAACAGCCACGCGCGCGCGTTTCCCGTCGGCGCGACGCCAAACTCGGCAGCGGTCTCGCGGTTATGCAGGTAGGAGACCAGTGTGCCGTCCTTGA
>CAWUNT010000477.1:0-1817 GCA_963923405.1 uncultured bacterium
GAGACAGGAATCATGACGGACCACCTCACTGATGCGTTTTTTCCTGTCCGGATTTTTTGGCCATAAGAAGTTAAATGCAATAAGATTCGGCTACCCGGCACACAATGAGGACCATCTTGGACGTACGGCAGAAAGTGGCGGCGCTATACAACCGCTTCCCTTATCCCAATTATCCCCTGCTCGCCCGGCCACGCTGGCAGGACGGCTTCTTGACGTCCTCGTACTTTGCCGGGAGGCTTTGCTCCCAGGGGATCCATGGCCATGTCACCCCGCACGCCCCTCGGGGGGATGTGCTGGTTGCCGGTTGCGGTGAGATGCTCCCCTACATCATCCGGAAATGGGAACCGGCCGGGGCTACTGTCGTCAATGTGGACCTGTCCCGCCGCAGCCTGGGTCGCGGGCGCATCAGGACGCTTTTCTGCCGCGGGGCTTCGGAATTCCACGAACAAGACATCCTCGAGTTTCTCGAAGAGTGCGGCGCGCGCGGCAGGACATTCGCCCACATGGAGACCTTCGGCATGCTCCACCACATGGACGACCCTTCGCCCGCCGTCCAGGCCATGGCCCGCCAGCTTGCCCCCGGCGGGACGATCCGGGTCATGGTGTACAACTCCCCGGCCCGCAAATGGATCCACGCGCTCCAGGACTACTTCTCGGTAATCTTGCGTGACCAGCTGGAAACAGACATCGTGGCTGCGACCCGCCATGCCAGGCGAATTCTGCAGGAATTCGCGGAAACTTCGCCGCTGATCGCCGACCGACTTCGCGCCATCGGGCCCGGGACCTTGAAAAACCCGGCTCGTCTGGCTGATACCTTCCTGCATCCCCACGAGCTTCGCTGGCCCATCGAGAAGTGGTTCTCCGAATTTTCACGCGCGGGATTGCGTCTGGCTGGTCTTTTTGATCGCTACGGGGAACTTGACGACCTTCCGAATCCGCTCTGGAACTTCCTCACCAGACAAGACATGGCAAAGCTGCTGGCGGATCGCGCCGCTGACCGCAGGTTCGAAGGCAACCTGGAAATGATCTGGACGCGCCCCGCCGAAACCCACTCTGACGAAAAAAATTCCTCTCGCGACGCGCGGCACCTGACGCGCCTTAAATTCCGGGGACCACCGCACATCTGGTTTGACTTCGAGGAGACCCGTCATCTGGCCATGAGCAACCGGGCAAGGTTATGGCACGCGTTCCTTGACGCAAAAAAAACCGGCCCGGAAGTCTGGGGGAAAAACGACAGGACCCTGCAACGCCTGGCCCGCCTGGGCGCGATCATGCCAGATCAACTGGACGCGCCATTTGCGCTCATCGCCGCGCAGAACATGGAGGAGGCAATGTCTCCGCCAGAACTACCCCGGCACAAGCCCCTCGCCGGGAACGATGCCACGGAACCACGGGCTTCTGCCCTTGGAATCCTCGACACGGCGCTCGACCAGCTCACTTCAAGAGATCAGGCCTGAGGCAACGAGTGCGCTCCAACGCTTTTTGCTCGCGCCACTTTTGAATCGACTTGTGGTCGCCGGACAACAAAACGTCCGGGACTTTTGCGCCCTCAAACACTGGTGGTCGTGTGTAAAGGGGATATTCAAGAAGTCCACCCATACCCTCAGAAAACGAGTCATCCCTCGCGCTTGCCACGTTGCCAAGCGCGCCCGGCAACAACCGGACGATGCTGTCGACCATCGCCATGACCGGCAACTCACCGCCGGAAACAACGAAGTCACCAATCGAGAATTCCTCATCGACATGATGGTCCAGAAACCGCTGATCAATGCCCGCGAAACGCCCGCAAACAAACACCAGCCTCTTGTCCGACGCAG
>CAWUNT010000478.1:0-1814 GCA_963923405.1 uncultured bacterium
TCTGGCACTTGGGCAACACGTCAAATGCCGCGGTTCCCGCATCCACGACGCACTGCATGGTGTCCTGACAGGATCCGTCGTTCAGGACAACGAAGGCGAAATTCTTCGACTCCCGGCGGCTCCTGACCCACCCACAAATGGTAATGGTTTGACCCGCGGTGCCGGCCGACAACAACTGACTGATCTTCTGTCGATGCATTTTGGAAAAACTCTCTCCGGGAAAAAACCTTGTGAAACTCATGCCATCACGAGTGAGCGCGAATCGCGTTCAGGTGGCGCTGTTCGAGAGCCACCAGCCGCTTCCATGCGTCAAAGGGCACAAACTGGTGTGAGGAACCGCTCGCCTTGCCCTTAAGGGAAGCATGTTCGCTGGCGACCTCATAGTAGACAGCCAAAGTGTTGCGCGCAACACGGTACCAGTTGAAGCGTTCTACCTGTCGCCGGCCGGAATCGATCAACTTCCGCCTCAGTCCCTGATCGGTCAGCAGCCGAACCATGGCGCCCGAGAGCTGCTCTATGCTGCGTGGATCGACCATGAACGCGGCGTCGCCAACGACTTCCGGAAGCGACGATCCGTCAGACGTTACGACGGGCGTGCCACTGGCCATGGCCTCCAAAGGAGGCAAGCCAAATCCCTCGTACAGGCTCGGATAGGCAACGAGGGCCGCCTCCGCGTAATAAGCCCTCAATGTTTCATCATCGATGAAACCCTTGAAAACGATATCGCCGGAATAATCCTTCACACGCAACTGTACATCAGCGAACAATGGGCTCTCGCCACCAATCAGAACCAGTTTCGGCTTCAGACCGGGGTTGTTGCGCCGCAACTGCACGTACGATGCAATCAGGGTGTTGATGTTCTTCCGCGGTTCCAGCGAACCTACGTAAAGGATGAACTGCCCCAGTTCCGCGATGTCAACTTTGCTTTCGCCCGAGGGTCGCTGAAGGAACGTGTCGTCTACTGCCCAGTAAACCAGACTGACCTTGTCCGCGGGCAAATTGCAAAAATGCAGGAGGTCATTTTTTGAGTTGTTGCTGCAAGTGATAACCCGCGACGCCCGACGGGCAAGACGTGGAATGATGAAATTGTACACTGTACGGAAAGTGAAACTGTACCACTGCGGATTCACGACAAAACACAAGTCGTGGATGTGTACGACAGACTTGCCGCGGTAAAAAAGTGGCGCAACGTTGGCGGGCGAATGGAGCAAGTCCACCTTGTGACGGCGCGCCAGCACGGGCAACCAGAACTGTTCCCAAACATGATTCAGGAAGCTCTCACCTTCACGCAGGTCTGACTCAATGACGCGAACGTTGGGATAATTCCATTCCGGCCGCCCTGCCTGACCGTGCCCGGTGAAGATCAGGTACTCGTTTTCCCGGTCGATCTCGACCAGGGTACGGATCAGGTTGAACGCCGCGCGTTGTACCCCGGTCCGTTTCGCGACCAGGAAGCGTCCATTAATGCCAATCCGCACCGGCCACCTCCGATATTTTCTTGCCGCGTCCGCAAGCCTCGTAGATCGCCTGGGTCTGGCGCGCCATCAATTGCCAGGAGAACTGGCTGGCGTGCTTCAACCCGTGAAGTCGCATCCGCTCGCGCGCAGCGGTATCGTCCATTCCAGAGCGAAGGGCCCGGGCCATGTCCTGATAGTCGAAGGGATTCGCGAAAATCGCCAGGTCGCCGACGACTTCGGGCAAGCTTGAGGAGCGTGCGACCACAACCGGGGATCCGCAAGCCAGGGCTTCCAAGGGTGGTAATCCAAAACCCTCGTACGTTGAGGGATACACAAACAGGTCGGTCAGCGCGTAAA
>CAWUNT010000479.1:0-1809 GCA_963923405.1 uncultured bacterium
ATAGCGTAGCGTCTCGTGGGCTCGGAGATGTGTATAAGAGACAGCGGAGAAATTTCCGATACCGGGGTCGTTGCGCCCGAAAATTGCATCGATGCCAAATCCTTTGTGAGGGAGCTGGCGCGCCGGAAGATGAAAGTCGAAGTGACGCGCAAGCGGGGATGGGATGTCCAAGTCTGAGATGTCAAAATCCAGGCCACGACGCCCGCGCTCTTTGAGCTTTTTGAGCTCTTTGAGCTCCACGAGCTCCACGACCTTCGGGTCAAGGCTTGTTGTCGCGCTTTTTGCTGCGCTTTGGGTCTCGACAGTTCCCTCCGCCGCGCTGGCAGTCCCACGTTTGACCGATGTGGTGATTGTTGGCGCGGGCCTTTCTGGCCTGACCGCGGCGCATGAACTCAAGGAAAGCGGGTTGTCTTACCATGTGCTGGAACTGGCGCCGATCATCGGCGGCCGGGTCAAGACGGTGGAATACGCGCGGACTGGCAAGACCGGGACGGTGTCCGCCGACGCGGGCATGGAAGAATACTGGGAAAGCAATCCGGCCGTTTCCCTGATTCGCAAATTGAAACTCCCGATCCGGACCGATCCGGCACTGTCGAGCATCGTCATCGGGGGCAAGTTGTATTCACTGGGTGGCGCGCAACCCCTGGACCACATGCACCGGTTGTTCAACGGGGACGAGATCGAGGCGCTCGCGAAGTTCAAGGATGAGGTGGCAAAAACCCTCAACGGACTTAAACCTGGCGAGGGGATTCCGGTCGCGCTGAAGCCATTGGTCAATATTTCATTCGCCGACTGGGTGAAATCTCACAAGTTGACGTCACGGCTGGAGGATTGGATTCGCATCACGCTGGAGTGCGAGATCGGCACTGGCTGGGACAGGATTTCAGCACTAGACGGAGTGGCGGAATTCCACATTTTCCTTGGCGAAGGTGAGACGAGTTACCGGGTTACGGGCGGCAATGTGAAGTTTGTCAACGCGCTGGCCGATTCGATCGGCCGGGACAACATCAGCCTGAACAAACGCGTCATCCGCATCGCCAGTGTCGGGGACAAAAATGGCGGCAAAAGCCGCGTGACGTTCCTGTCGACGGATACCAACCAGAATGCCGAGATCGAGGCGAAACATGTCATCGTCACGGTACCGCTATACCGATTGATGGAAGTGCAGTTCGAACCCGCGTTGTCACAGCGCAAACGGGACGCGATCTCGGCCCTGGGTTGGGGGTCGTATTTCAAGGTGCATGTCCTGCTGCCGCGGTCGTCTGAGAAATTCTGGACTGTCCGGGGGCGGTCGATGTTGCCCGTCTTGTCGGATTCAGACCTGGGCGTCATTTACGACGGCAATCCGGATCAGGCCAATGGTGGAGGTGACGGCGATGTTGACGGCAACTCCCTGCGCATCTTGAGCCTCTTGATTGGTGGCGACCGCGCCGAGCGCCTGAATTTCACGCCTCTTGACCGTGCGCGCGAGGAGATCAAGGCGGCGTTCGATAAATTGTGGCCGGGACTTTCGGCGACCATTGTGGACATGGAGTTTTATCGCTACCACCCGCGCGCGATCGCGGCGTGGCCGGTTGGCAGGTCCCGGTTTGACCAGATGTCGGATGAGATACGGGCCCCGGAGAACCGGGTTTACCTGGCGGGAGATCATACGGAGAGCTCACACTCGGATGGCGCGGTGAATTCGGCCGTCCGTGTCGTCAGCCAGATCATGAAGGCCGAGGGAATCCCGGCGCGGGAAAACCTCGTCACAAAGCATCAGAACTGTCTCTTATACACATCTGACGCTGCCGACGATACTCCTTGTGT
>CAWUNT010000480.1:0-1807 GCA_963923405.1 uncultured bacterium
TTCAGGAGCTTCTGCCGCCTGCTGGCGGGCAATCCAGCGATTCGGAATCCATTGCGGCCTGGTCGGCACGGCAAAGTTCCAGTGTCATGACCCGGGTCACAAAGGCGCAGTCCGGGAAAAATCTTACGTTGCGCCAATTCCATGACCGTCAAGGCGTCGTATCGAAAGATGACCAGAACCTGCGCCTCGCGGCGCTGAAAGACGTAAAGCAATCGGAATTTCAGGAAACGCGCGAACTTTCCCGTTACCTGCTGAACCAGCTGGGCAAGGCAATCGGTGCCCATGCGCAGGAGAATTCCGAGTTCCTCCGCAAACTTGGCCAAGGGCTGAGCTTCAACCTTGGCGGGGGACAGGCTGCCGCAGCGAAAACCTCCGCGGCCAATTCCAGCGTGCGCTATGGTCTAGTCCTCCGGGACGTAAAGCCCACCGGAAAAGGCGTGCATGTCGCGGCGCTGACGATGGACGACAGCTACATGGACCGTGCCCTGGCCAGCAAGAAAAAAGCCCAGGTTGACTGGACGATTGGTCCCCTGTCTGAATCAAACAACAATGTGTTCCCTGACCTTGGCAACGACGACGCAGTTTTGCAGCCAGTCAGGGCACAAGGCATTTTTGGAATGCGCCCTGACCTGAGCCTTACGGGTAAAGTTTTGCCGAATTTTTCTCCCGACAATGGCGGCAAAGCGAATGTCCGCCTTCGCCTTGAGCAGCCCCAGGGTCTTTACCGCATGGAGACCCTCGCTGGTGGATCACCCGCGGGCAAAAACACGGTTCATGAGTTCCGGCTCCCGGTCTACGGGAAACTCTCGTTAACGCGCCAGTTCGATGGCAGGATGGAAGCCACAAAGAGTTCCGTGCTGAACGTGTTGGGATTCTCGGAAGTTCTTGGTCAGCAACCGCTGAACCTGCATTACGCCCACGCTGACTCGAGCCTCAAAGCCGAAACGGGTTTTGACTTGAGCAAGGGGCGTGTTGGCATCGAGGCAAACTTCGCAAATTTCCACGGGAATCAGCATACGCGTCCGGGATCATGTGCTGTGAATTACGGCCGTAACTTCTGAGACTTTTCTTCCTTCCCACACGAGATCCGCGAACAGCGGGAAGTGGTCGGAATTCTTGATCGAAGTATCGACGAAGATTCTCTCCACGGCCAGACCCCTCACGAATATTTGATCAAGCGCGCCCGAGGCCGGTCTTGGATCACCTGGAATCGGCACATATTCAAGGCCGATACGTCTCAATGAACCCGCGATCGCGGCAAGGTAGCCAGGCGTAAACGTATTGAAGTCGCCTGCCAGAATCACGGGCCCCTCATGTCGCGGAAGGCTTGCGATAAGATGCTCGATTTCCTCAAGGGCTGAGCGGACACGCCGGATCAACGTCGCGTGCAAGTTGACCACCATCAGAGATCCCTGGCGATCCCGCATCCGGTAGAAAGTCACAAGAGCTACCTTGGGCGTCTTGAAAACCGGCTCAGGATACTTGCACACGATCCTCTGGATCGCCGGGGTTGAGCTCACCCGGGCTACGGTCATCACTCCGTCGCGGATTCCATCCCGTCGTTTGTAAGATGCCGCGTGAATCGCCTCGAACCCGGGCTCGCAGAATGTGACGAGGCCTTTCTCGGAAAGCAGGGCTTCCTGCGTCAAGAGCAAGTCGGACCGGTAGCAAATCATCCGGTAGTCGTGCTCAAAAAGACGACCGCCGGCACCCTTGCATAAATTCCAGACCGCAAGCCGGATGCGCGGGGTCTCAAACTGGAAGGACTCGCAGACTCCAATGCGCCACATCGCGACTGGATCACTGA
>CAWUNT010000481.1:0-1806 GCA_963923405.1 uncultured bacterium
CCAAATTACGAAAAAATCACGCAATGGTTTCGTTGAGTTGCGGAGGTTGTCACAGGGTCCGGAAATTGCATGTAAATGCCTGAAATCTCCCGGAGGAAACCCCCATGTCGCGACGCTCGACGTCCGCCAATGCCTTCTGTCTGGCAAGAGTCACCATGAGCATGTTGACGGTGATAGCCGCGCTCGCGGCATTGCATGGGTGCGGGCCGACGGCCACGTTCAACTCGCCGAGTCCTCGCGCCGGCGCGGAACTTCAAGCGATGGCGGTGCAGGCGCGGTGTGGTCAGTCAAAAGTGGAAATCGACCGCAAGGCGCTCGAGTCTGCCGGCGGTCGCATGCAGATATCAGGTGAGCTTTGTGCGGTATCTTCCAGCAGCCTTCACGTTCTTTTCGTACTGGATTTTTCAGGGTCCATGCAATCCAACGATCCAGTCACCGGATCGGGGCCGAACGCGTCTTGCGGGCGTTCGAGGGCCGTCAAGGCGATCGTTGACCGGTTGACGGCCTCGCGTGGCAAGGAGGACAAACTCTCGGCCGGGATCGTCGGATTCGGGACGGACGCGACAGAGGTTGTCGCGGAAACAGACATGGCCCAGTTCAAACCGTCGGTTGATTCGATGTGTCGCAGCAGTGGTGGTGTCACTAATTACCGCGCCGCGTTTGAGTTGGCCGGGAGAAAACTTGGCGCCTCGTCGAAGGCGGCGCGGATCCTGTACTTCATATCTGACGGTTTGCCGACGGCCGGTGGTGTCATGACGGATCCGATCATCATCAACCCGTTTGACCCGTTGAGCACGATGGCAGCAATGTCGACCGCTGCCGCGATCAACAGTGATGCCCATTACCGTGCCGGTGCTGAAGCGGCGACAGCTTTGCGCGCGCAATTCCCGGCGATGGTTTTCAACGCGCTGTTGCTTAACCCTTCAACCACCGTGAGCGGGGATGGGCTGGATCCGGCGCAGTACCTGGCGGCCCTCACCGGCGACGCATCGCGTGTCCGGGTCGTCAGCCAGGCGAGCCAGCTGGCCGACAGCGCCGTCCAATTGCTGACCGTTCCGGTGGCTCTTGATTCGAGCAACGTCAATGCCTCGATATCAAACGATGCCGGCGCGCGCCAGACGCTTACGATGCGCCAACTTGCGCAGTCGCAGGAGTCAAAAGGCAAATGGGTATTCGCCACCAGTGACTTTGACGCGCGCAAGATGGCCGGCGATGACTTCTCGAAGGCGCTCCACTTCGCGATGGACGCCGCCGAATCGTCGGGTCGCAAGCATTCCCTAAAATTTGATCTTGTCGTTCGTTGATGTGCCGGTCGTCCTGAGTGCGTTGTCCCGTCATTCTGAGGGCGCAGCCCGAAGAATCCTTTCTTCATAAAATATCCTTCGCCTTCGGCTCAGGATGACGGGGAGGAGAGGATTCTTCGCCCTGCGGGCTCAGAATGACGGGGCGGCTCGGGATGACGAGGCGGCTCCGGGTGACGGGGCGGGGTGTGGTATCCTTTCGGGGCAGTTAAAACATCCCTGAAGGAGGCATTGCCATGCGTCTGTTTGCGTCGTTCAAAGTCATTGCCGCGGCTTTCCTTGTCATTTTTTCTTCGGCCGCCATCGCCGGTCCCAAATTCGAGGCGAAGCCGACCGCGGTGAAGACCGTCACCGAAGGCGTTGAGGTCCGCAAGGATCCGGACGGCAAGGCCGAAGTCATTGCCACCTTGAAGAAGGGCGAGAACCTGACGGCCGTGGATCGCAAGGGCAGTTACTGGAAAGTGAAATTGTCCGACGGGCGCGAAGGGTTTGTTCCAGTGACATC
>CAWUNT010000482.1:0-1797 GCA_963923405.1 uncultured bacterium
GGGTAAGGTTGCGGCCAAAGGCTGGTGCGCAAGCTGGACCAAAAAGGCCTGAGTCAGGTTTTTTCCGGATCTCGCGAGACAGGGCCCTGAACTCCAAAGTTTCAGGAGCCCTGTTTTTTTTCGACTTCGCGCAAGCGCTTTTCAATGTCAGGCAATTTGCGGAGCAGCACTTGCTGCTTGCGCCAATCTGCCATCGGTACCGCAGGCACACCGGCGTACTGTCCAGGCGGCAGGTTGCTCTTGGTCATGACCGAGAAAGCGGCCACAACAACCCCGGGCCCGACCTCCACTTGATTCGGGACACCGGAATGCCCGGCGAGGATCGCGCCTTTGCCAAGGCTACTGGACCCCGCCATGGCGGACATGCCGCAAATCATCGCCGACTCGCCGACGACGCAGTTGTGTCCGACGTGAACGTGGCTGTCGAGTTTCGCGCCTTTTTTGATCACCGTCGCGTCGAACGCGGCGCGATCAACGGTAGAGCATGCTCCGATCTCAACATCATCCTCGATGATGACGACTCCGGTCTGCGGCACTTTAGCGATACCGCCCGGGCCGGGGGCAAAACCAAAACCATCCGCGCCGATCACGGAACCGGCGTGGATCAAGCAGTTCCGTCCGATCTTGCAGCCATGCTCGATCACGACGTTGGCGCGGATCTCCGTGCCGTCGCCGATCTCAACCCCGGGGCCGACATACGCGCCCGGGTAAATCACAACCCCATGCCCGATCCTGGCTGTCGGGTCGACAAACGCGCGGGGACTGATCAAATCCGACGGTTTCGGAGTCTCGACCAGTTTCGACGCGGCGACGGCGTATGCCCAGTACGGATTCTTGTGAACCAGCAAAATACCTTTTGCGGGCGATTTCGCGTGCGCGGGCCCGACGATGATCGCGGTGGCCCCCGAATCAGGAAGGTACTTCTCGTAGGCACCGGAAGTCACAAAAGTCAGGTCGCCGCCGCCAGACCGATGTACAGGCGCGACACCGGACACCAAAGACGTCGCGGCGTAAGCGCAGCCGTCAGGGATCACTACTTCGGCGCCTGTCCACGCGGCGATATCACTGACTGTGACTCCTCCCGCGGCATGCTTTGACAAACGGCTCATGAATACCCTCCGGGTTTGCGTCGTGACCACGCTGTCCAGAATATTCCGGCAAGTTGCGCCGAGAGGCCGGTGTAAGTTGCCGGCGTCAGTTCCTTGAGGCGTTTTACGTCACGCGCCGACAAGACGGGCGCGACATCCGGCATGGCCAGCAGTTCGTCCACGAGACGCGCGTAATCCTCGCGCGTCATCTTCAGCCCCCGCGTCGCGGACTTCATGCGCGCGTATGCGCCTTCGACGCCACGAACGCGCAGCAGGGACTGCACCGCCTCACCGAGGACTTCCCAGTGTTCGTTGAGGGCGCGCGCCATCGCGCCTTCGTTCATTTGCAAGCGGTCGAGACCCGCCTGGATGGATCCCAACCCAAGAACAAGATGCCCGAAGGCGACGCCAAGGTTGCGCATCGTTGTGGAATCCGTAAGGTCGCGCTGCAACCTGGATACCGTCAACTTGCGCGCGAAATGATCGAACATCGACTGGGCGACTCCGAAATTTCCTTCGGCATTCTCAAAATCAATCGGATTGACCTTGTGCGGCATGGTGCTGGATCCGGTTTCCGTCTCGATACGTTTCAGGACGCACCATCCGTCAGAGATATACTGCCAGAAGTCCCGCGCGAGCCCGGTCGCGACACCGCACAAATGCGCGGACGCGGCGGACATACGCGCGATCCAGTCGTGTGGCTCGATCT
>CAWUNT010000483.1:0-1793 GCA_963923405.1 uncultured bacterium
GCCAATCCGGAATCGGTTGATGCCATCACCGCCGTGCGCGAGTCGGTTTTCAAAAGTAGCCGGAAGTGATCCCGGGCAGCATGAAGCATTGTGTGGAGGCCATATGAGCCGTAGCAAGGACCCGACAAACGAGACCAGATACCAGACCAGCGCGGAGGGTGTGCCGACAAAGGAACTCCTGAAGGCCGCGCGCAAACGCGACTATGAAAAGGCCAAGGCCGCGCGCAAAGAGGAAAAAGCCGCGGACAAGGCCCGAAAGGCCCAGGCTCGTGAGGACGCGCGTTCGGAACGGGACAAGGCGCTGTGGGCGGCGATGAAACGCGGGACGGAACTTGACGGGGACGAATGACCGTGTCGACCGGGGTGGCGGACAAATTTTTGCGGCAGCATCTTGTCAGACGCAAGTGGTTGTATGCCGCTGGCCTCTGCAGTTTGCTGCTGACAAGCATCACGGAAGTTCTCGCGCCCAAGTTCGCCCAGTGGGCGATTGACACGCTGGCCAACGCCCCGGGGGGCGGCGCGGCCGGCAACAATGAATCGCGGACGGAACTTTGGCGCCTCTCGTGGTGGTTCATCGCGACGGGATTGGTTGGATTCGCCGGGAGATTCGGCTGGCGACAGACTCTCGCCAGGGCCACGCATGAATCCGGGCGCATGCTGCGCATGCGCATGTGGGACGAAATTTCGGTGTTGCCACTGCGATTTTTCCGGGAAGGCAGCCTCGGTGAATTGATGAGTCGATTCAGCGCGGACGTCAACCAGGCAAGGTTGCTGTTCGGTTTTACTCTGGTGCTGTGGCTTGATTGCATATTTTTTACCGTCTTCGCGTTCGGCGCCATGTTCTGGATCAGTTGGCGCGCGGGGCTCGCGTGCCTGATCGTCCTCGCGGCAGTGCCAGTCCTTGTGCGCAACCTGGCGCGCCTTGAATATGTCCAGCATGAGAAGTCCCAGGAGACACTGGCGGCATTTTCCGACCGGATGGCCCAGAACCTCTCTGCGATCCGTATCCAGCGTGCCAGTGGCACGGAGCGATTCTGGAGTGAAGTGCTGGAGAATGGCGCGAGGTTATACGCGCGCGACCGGTTGCGGGTTCTCAAGACAGGGTTACGGATTTTTCCGGTTACATCCGGGGCGAGTCTGGTCTGCGTCGCGGTCGTGATGTTCGCTGGCTGGTTTGATTTGCACGCGGGCAGGATGGGTGCCGGAGGGATGTTCGCCCTGTTCGCGTACGCGACCTTGTTACAGACGCCTCTTTTCGAGCTTGCCGATCTGGTGTCAGAACTTCAGCGGGGCAGGGCGAGCCTTGAGCGGGTTTTGCAGGTTACAACGGCTCCCGGCCGGGACGTCGCCAATGTGGAGGTATCGGTTGAGATCTCCCGGAAGGAAAGCGGGGTTCTCCTCGGGCGAGAGGCGCTGAAGCAATCCACGGACGTGGCCTTGCGCGTAACCCGACTGGTCATTGGCGGCGCCAGGGAATTCCAGGTTGGTCCCGTCGACATTGAACTGGCGCCAGGTGAATGGCTGGGGCTCTCGGGGCGGATCGGGTGTGGCAAGTCACTCCTGTTGTCGACCATTGCCGGCCTTCATCATGACGCGACTGGAACGATCGAGTCTGGCGAGGTGACGCTCCAGCCCCAGCGGCCCTTTGTTTTCTCCGGGACGGTTCGTGAGAACCTGGAACTCGGCGCGCAGGTGACTGACGAATGCCTTTGGGCCGCGCTGGGCGCGGTTGAACTGTCGGACGAGATCCGCGCGATGGATGGCGGACTGGACGCATGGTTGCAGGAAGGGGG
>CAWUNT010000484.1:0-1790 GCA_963923405.1 uncultured bacterium
GCATCTTGCCGGCGGCCGCGTTCAGCCGGCCGTTCACGGGCCAGATCACGGCCGCCGGCAAGATGCCGCCCGCGAAAATCATGGTGATCGGCGCGGGTGTCGCCGGTCTCGCCGCGATCGGGGCGGGGCGCGCCCTCGGGGCCATTGTCCGCGCGTTCGACACGCGACCCGAAGTGAAAGACCAGATCACCAGCATGGGCGCCGAGTTCCTTGAGCTCGACTTCCACGAAGACGGCACGGGCGAGGGCGGCTACGCGAAAGTCATGTCGCCCGAGTTCATCAAGGCCGAGATGGAACTGTTCGCGAAACAGGCGAAAGAAGTCGACATCATCATCACGACGGCTCTGATTCCGGGGACGAAGGCCCCGGTGCTGATCACGTCTGAAATGGTCCAGTCGATGCGTCGCGGCAGCGTCATCGTCGATCTCGCCGCGGAACAGGGCGGCAACTGCGAGTTGACGCGACCTGGCCAGTTGGCTGTTGTCCACGGCGTCTCGATGATTGGATTCACGGACTTGCCGTCGCGCATGGCGTCCCAGGCAAGCCAACTTCTCGGCAACAACATGTTCAACCTGGTCGAGTCCATGTTCGGACCTGTGTCCGGCAAGGAAGGAAAGCACTTCCGCATCGACCTGGAAGACGACATCGTGCGCCCGGCCCTCGTCACCCACAATGGCGATGTCACGTGGCCGCCGCCGAAAAAACCAGCACCTGCGGTTTCGCAGCCAGCAAAGGCCGGCGCAGCGCCCTCCACAGCGGCAGGGGCCCCGAAAGCTCCGGTCAAGGCGCCCGCCAAGCACGGGCACGGCGCCGCGGCAGAACCGGCCAGTGGCGGCAAAGTCGCTGTTCTCTGGGCCGTCATCGGACTCGTGTTCTGGATGCTCGGTTCCGTGGCGCCGGCGGAATTCTTGAATCACCTGACGGTGTTTGTCCTGGCGTGTTTCATTGGTTACCAGGTCGTCTGGAATGTGACGCCGGCCTTGCACACGCCGCTCATGAGCGTCACCAACGCCATCAGCGGCATCATCGTCGTGGGCGCGATGCTGCAAATCTCGGGGCCGGCGGAAAACATGAGCACCTGGCTGGCCGCCATTGCGGTTCTCGTCGCGACGATCAACATCGCGGGCGGGTTTCTTGTCACCCAGCGCATGCTGAAAATGTTCCGGAAATAAGGGGGAATCACCGTGTCACAAACCATCATGACCCCAACCACCATGACGGCCAGTTACCTCCTCGCCAGCATGTTCTTTATTTTGAGCCTCGGCGGACTTTCAACCCAGGAAACCGCGCGGCGCGGAAACCTTTACGGCGTTGCCGGGATTCTGATCGCCGTGGTGGTGACGGCGCTCAGTCCTGCCGTGACGGACTTCTCACTGCTTGTTCCCGCCGTCATCGCCGGGGCCGTGATTGGCGCCGTTCTTGCCGCCCGCGTCGCGATGACGTCGATGCCGGAACTGGTCGCCATCCTGCACAGCTTCGTCGGACTTGCGGCAGTCCTCGTCGGGATCGGCAACTTCCTGCAGGCGCCGCACGGAGTTGGCGCTGCTTCGCACGGCGATGTGACGGGCGCGATGGCGATCATTCACGATATCGAGATCTTCGTCGGCGTGTTCATCGGCGCTGTGACGTTCACCGGTTCCATCATCGCGTTCGGAAAATTGCGCGGGTCAATCTCGGGCAATCCGCTCATGCTGCCGGCGCGCCACTTTTTGAACCTCGCCATGGTGATCGCGTCGCTCTGGCTGGGCGCTTTGTTTGTCGGTTCGGCGACCACCGGCGTTGACCCGTTT
>CAWUNT010000485.1:0-1788 GCA_963923405.1 uncultured bacterium
CAGATGTGTATAAGAGACAGGCCTTTTTTCTTCGTCCACTGCTTGACGGTTACACTACCGACAAGAAGCCGCGGAACCCACGGAATGAACCACAACAAGAAAACAACAAGGAACGCCAGCACCACCCACTTCACCTTGACCGGGCGCGAAGCGCGCGGCTTCATCTCCTCAATCACCGAGTCGAGGCTGGTTGCTTCCGAATTGGGCTCCATCTGGTTCAATGCTTTTTCTTTCCTAGTGACTGCCCGCGGCGAATCCCCGGATCAACTTTACGACGTTGCCAAATCCGGGAATGTTCTCGTAAAGCATGCTGCCAAGATCAAAGTAATCCCGGTGGTAAATTGCCTTACCGTCGCGCGACTTCACGTAACTGACGCCATCGACACTCATTTCCTTGCCGGACTTGAGACGCTTGTGCCGTAGACGCATCGTCCACCGGGCGTACGTTTCCTCGCCCACACAGATCTCACTGGTCACGTCAAAATGGATGTCGATCACGTTGTCGTACAGGCGCGAATAGTAGCTGATCAACTTGTCCCGCCCCTCAAGATGCACCATGGGATCATCGAATACGGCCGCGGGATCATAGAAGGCCTCGCACGGACCCTTCATGTTGGACTTGGATACACTGTTGAAAAACTTCGCTATCGAGACATCGAGCGCCATCGTCATTCCTCCGGGTCACGCACTTCCTGCCGCGTCACACTTTCGCCAGCGGCGCCGTCTTGTAACCAACCTTCAAACCATCAATCGGCAAGGCCGACAATTCCTGCAAGAAAGCGTCCCTCACATCGACGGCCAATTCAGGCGCGGCCACCGCCACCTCGACATCATTCATCTGCAACTTGAACCTGACAGTGGCCCGCCCCTTGTGCCTCGAGCAGACATCCTTCAACCTTTGCAACTGGTCGCGTCCACTCGCCCCACGCGCCCCACTCGCCCCACTCAGGGCCATGGCCATTCGCAATTCGATCCCCTGCACGCGCTCGGCACGAACCTGTTCCAGTGGAATCATCCGCTCCATCTTGAATCGCGGGGGCGCCCCGTTGAAACCTTCTGACATGTCGCCGACGATCACCACGGGCGATCCCGGTTTCGGGAATTGCTCCGGGATGTCCCGCGCGAAACAAAGCGCCTCGAGCTCACTGGAATCGTCCTCGATCGTCACATAAGCCATCCGGTTGCCCGACTTGGTCAGACGTTCCTGGACATCCTGGAACACGGCCACAAGACCCACGGAACCTTTTCCGGTCAGCTGGTCAACGTCCGCAAGACGCGCTTTCGAGAACAGGCGCACGTCTTCCTTGTAAAAGTCCAGCGGATGCGCGCTGACGTACACCCCGAGGATTTTCTTCTCGTGTGCCAGCCACTCAAGGGGGGTCAACGCGGGTTTCGCGTTTCCCGCCGACGGACCCCATGCCGGATTGGCGTGATCCACCCGGCGATTCCCGGACATCGAGGACTCTTCGGGATCATCGTCATCCATCAGGCCGTCGAACAACCCGCCCTGGCCGGTACTTTTCGCCGTATGATGGGTTTCGCTGTACTTGACGAGATCGCCCACAATCTCCATCAGATGGGGACGCGCCATGCCGAACCCGTCAAGAGCCCCGGCCTGGATCAACAGTTCGATGGTTTTCTTGCCGACGCGATGCAGATTCACGCGCTGCGCGAGGTCCGTCAGGTTGATGAACTTCCCGCCCGCCTCGCGTTCCCTGATCAGGTCTTCGAGGACCGCGACACCGATTCCCTTGATGGCGCCGAGTCCAAATCCGACAATCCCCTTGC
>CAWUNT010000486.1:0-1778 GCA_963923405.1 uncultured bacterium
GGCCCTGACGACCCTCAAGAATTTCCGCGACGCCTATGGCAAGCGTCAGTTCAAACGCGTCGCGGAAGACGCCCCGGCCGCTATAAAGGCGACACCAAAGTCAAAAGACCGCGAGGAGATTTCGTTTCTATTTGCCGAGTCCCTCTACAAAATGGGCCAGATGAGGGAAGCCGCCCTGCAGTTCAATGAATTCATCGACAGCAAGCCAGCGGCCAAGTACCTGCCACAGGCTCGCCTGCGGATGGGCGACGCCTTCCGTAATCTCGGGGACCCCGCCACCGCGAAGCTCTACTACCAGGAACTGATCACCAAGCACCCGAAGAGTCCCGAGGCCAGCAAAGCGAAAGACCGCCTGAAAGAGCTTGGCAAATCCTCGCGGGCAGGCCATTAACCGTACCGATGTTGATCATCGGTATTGAATCCAGTTGCGACGAGACCGCCGTCGCCGTCCTGAGGGACGGCCGCGAAGTCCTTTCGTCCAAAATCTCTTCCCAGATCGCGCGCCACGCCCCGTTCGGCGGAGTCGTCCCGGAGATCGCCGCGCGCGAACACCTGAACGCCATCCAGCCACTTTTCGACGCGGCCCTTGCCGAATCCGGGATCAAGATCGGCGACGTTGACGCCATTGCCGTCACCCAGGGACCGGGCCTGGTCGGGGCCTTGCTGGTCGGCGCGTCGTTCGCCAAAGGCCTCGCCGTCGCGAACAACAAACCACTTATCCCCGTTGATCACGTGCACGCGCATATCCACGGGGCGCTCCTCGGCCTGAGCACCGAAACAGCGAACTCCACCCTGCCCTGCCTCGCGCTTGTCGTCTCCGGTGGCCATACAAACATGTACCTGGTCGAAAGCCCGCTGGATTTCAAACTGATCGCCCACACGGCAGACGACGCCTGCGGCGAATGCCTGGACAAGGTCGGAAAATTGCTGGGACTGCCTTATCCGGGCGGACCGTGGATCGAAAAACGCGCCGCCTCGGGTGACCCCGACGCGATCCCGATGCCACGCATGGTGGAACGCAAGTCACAGATGGAATTCAGTTATTCCGGCCTGAAAACACACATGGCCCAGATGATCGCGCGCCAGCCACAACCCATCCCGGAAAGGATGGTCAACGACATGTGCGCCGCGTTCCAGCGCGAGGCGTTCAACCAGATCATCCGCAAACTGGACATCGCGCGGTCACAATATCCACATATACGCGGCATCGTCGTGGCCGGGGGCGTGGCCGCGAACAAAAAATTCCGTGAGATGGCGACAGCGGCTTTCGCGCCGCGCAAAATCGAGTGCCACTTCCCCGACCTCGCCTACTGCTCTGATAACGCCGCGATGATTGCGGCTCTTGGATGGCACATGCTGAACGAACGCGGCGCCGGGCCATTCATGGACCACGGCTGGGATGTTTACGCGAGGTATCCGTTTGAAACACACGCGACATAAACAAAAATTCCACGACAGCCAGCCACGCCAGAAAAAATCCCTCGGCCAGATTTTCCTGCACGACGACTGGCCGGTGCGCCGCGTCGTCGAGATTGTCCAGGACTGGAAGGCGACCGAAGTGATTGAGATCGGACCGGGCGGTGCCATCCTGACCAACGCCTTGTCCAACGCGGGCATCGACACTACCGCGATCGAGAAAGACGATCGTTTCGCGGAACGGGTGGCGAATGCCGCCATCCCGGGAGTGCAGGTCGTCAACCAGGATGTGCTTGAATTTGACCTGGGCGCCTGGATTGACCGTGTCACGAAATCCGGAAAGCGCGCCGCGGTCGTCGGCA
>CAWUNT010000487.1:0-1770 GCA_963923405.1 uncultured bacterium
ATCCCGGATGGCAAGGAACGCAAGTCGATCGGTCTGGTGATTGACGCGCCGCAGCGCACAGGATCGAAAGGCAACATCACGATGAACGTGTCCGCTGGTGGCGCGGGCGATGGGGTCAACCTGTGACAGCAACCCGCAACCATTCATGGAAGCGTCCTCTCTGGGGAGTCGTTGCCCTGATGATGGCGCCAATTGCCTCGGCGGCGACTTCAGGCCAGGCGGGCGGCAGTGACGGGGTTATCAAAACCGGCACGCCGGAGAGTGAGATACGCAGGTTGCACGCCGAGCTGGAGCAAACGGCGCAGGCAATGCGCAGCCTGCCCAGGGTCGCCGGACAGCCGGTCATCGGTCCGCGGAAAATCGCGGCTGAACGCGCGTGGCGTGCGGCCCAGTTGTTCGAGGAGAGTGGCGACCGCGTGTCGAACATCCGCGAGCTGACCCGTTACTTGAATCTTGTCCAGACCGGCGAATCCCAGCGTTACCTGGTCGCGCAGAGGCAACTGGCGTTCAATTACGAAAAAGCCATGATGCCCGACAAGGCGATGCGCGCTGCCCTGAGATATGCCGGATCGTTCATTTCACAGAATCCATCCACCGCCAGCCATGACGACTTTGTTGAGGTCCTCCGCCTCGTTTCCCGCTTGATGAAAACCTCGGGGCCCGAGGCGCGCGCCGAGTTGCGTCAGCTGTTCGCGGCGTTCACGAGTGTTGACATGCCAGCCGCGGCGAAAATGAATGTCCTGGTCCTGGCGGCTCGCGCCGCGGGTTCCACGGGCGACATGGAGATGGCGCGCAAATTCCTGCGGGATACGGCCTTGCAAGGCGCGCCACAGCCTCTGGATGGCGAAGTCCTTTATCTTGGTGGAATCATCCATGCCGCGGACGGCAAGCTGGACGCGGCACTGTCGTCGTTGAAAGGCGCGATCGCGGCATTCGGGTCGAAGTATGCTGACAAGCGTGACCGTGCCCGCCTTGCCCTCGCGAGGGTGCAGGTTCGCAAGGGCCAGAATGACCTTGCTGCCGCGACTTATTCATCGATTGATGAGTTGTCTCCTGTGTATCAGGACGCGCTGTTCGAGAGTGTCTATGTCTTGATCGATCTGGGGCGCATGAACGACGCGCGTGATCAGGTCGCGATTTTCAAAAAGCAGTTTGGATCAGCCGATGCCGCCTCAAAGATGAAGTTGTCCCGCATGGATGGGTGGCTTGCGATGAAGGCGGGCGACTGGGATGGCGCGCGCAAGGCGATCGAGTCGCAACGTGCCGTCTACAAGGAGATCGCGGATTTCACGGGCATGGAACTTGCCGGGGCCAAGCCGGTTGACAGCGCCGTGGTTGACCGCATTTACATGAAGCACGCGGGACTTCTGGATGTCCCGGATGAGATCGAGAAGTCGTGGCAGGTATCAAAGAAGCTCGACAAGCAAGAAGACAGCCTCGCGGCCGATCGTGGCGAGATCCGGCAACTGTTCATGTCGCTGGGACGGGCAAGCCTCGCCCAGATAAACCCGTCCTGGGTGAACACGACGAGGGCGCTCGACGCCCTGGTCAAGAAACACCTTGAGGCAGGGCACCGGCTGGTCGGGTTGGAGCGCAACCTGCTCCTGCAGCGACTGACTCCCGCCGAGCGGCAGGAACTCGTCGCTTCTGAAAATCGCAGGAATTCCCTTCTCGGCAAGTATCCCCAGACCCTCGCGCGCAGCGAAGGTTGGCGCAACACCGCAGACCTTCTTGAGAGCACGATCCGATTGTCGGCCGTCAACGACCGGT
>CAWUNT010000488.1:0-1770 GCA_963923405.1 uncultured bacterium
ACCCGGGATGCAGCGTCAACCTGGGGATCGGACTGCCGACGATGATTCCGGAACTGATGCCGCCCGGCCTCGATATCTTCATCCAGTCGGAAAACGGAGTCCTTGGCGTTTCGGGGCGCCCGGCGAAAGGCGCGGCGTCGCCGACCTTGATCAACGCCGGAAAGGAAACCATCTCCGTGCGGCCTGGGGCCAGTTTTTTCGACAGCGCGCTGAGTTTCGGGATGATCCGCGGCGGTCACATTGATTTTTGCGTCCTCGGCGGCATGGAAGTCGATACCGACGGCAGCCTCGCCAACTGGATCGTGCCCGGCCAGAAAGTGACAGGCATGGGTGGCGCCATGGACCTTGTCCACGGCGCGAAACAAGTCATTGTCGTGATGACGCACTTCAACAAGGCGGGCGATCCGAAGTTGCGCGACAAGTGCACGTTGCCACTGACTGGAATGACCTGCGTCGACCTCGTCGTGACGGAACTCGGGATTTTCGCGCCGCGTGACGGAAAGTTCTCTGTGAAAAAACTGGCCCCCGGCGTCAGCATCGACGCGTTGAAACTTTCCGCCAGCCTTCTCAGAACGGAGGAATCCAGTGTCCAGGCCCCGTATTGAATTGACGCGACGTGATCTCACGTCACAGCCAGTGTTCTGGGGCGGCCTGCGCACGACGTTTGGCGTCGCCCATCGTGGCGCGTTGAAAGACACACGCCCGGATGATTTGCTGGCGGAACTGATACGGGCGCGCGCGTTGATTCCGGGACTCGCGGAAATTGTGACGGGTTGCGCCTACCCCGAGGGGGAACAGGGATACAACATCGGACGCGTGGCTGGCCTCGGCGCGGGACTGGAACTACCGGGAATGACGGTGAACCGCCTGTGCGGATCGGCGTTGGAATCCGCCGCGATCGCGGCGGCCGGAGTGATCAGCGGGCGCGCCGACGCGTTTCTGGTCGCTGGCGTCGAGTCGATGTCACGCGTGCCGCGGCGCGGGGCGAACTTCTCTGAGTCCATGCGCGTAAGGGAACGCGCCCCGCAAGCCTACGTCACCATGGGTGAAACAGCAGAGAATGTCGCGCGCAAATATCCGCGACTCAGCCGCGCGGCGCAGGAGGAATTCGCCAGCGCGAGTCATGCCGCGGCATCCTTGGCCTGGCAATCCGGATTTTATGATGACCACGTGGTGAAAGTTAACGGCATGACCATGGACGAATCGATTCGCCATCCGGCAAATCGCGAAAAGATGGCTTCGTTGCCACCGGCGTTTCTCGCCGATGGTGTGGTGACCGCCGCGACCAGCTCGCCCATGAGCGATGGCGCCGCCATCGGTCTCGTCACATCGGAGAAGGTCGCGCGCGATCACGACACACGGAATTACTTGCGCGTGATCGATAACGTCGCCTCGCACGTCGATCCCGAAGTCATGGGCCTCGGCCCGGTGCCGGCGGTCAGGAAACTCCTGGACCGGCATCACCTGGCGCCTTCTGACATCGCGGCCGTCGAGATGAACGAGGCTTTCGCCGTGCAAGTCCTCGCGTGCGTCGATGAACTGAGACTCGATCCGCGTACGGTCAACACGAAGGGCGGCGCGCTGGCGATCGGGCATCCCCTGGGGGCCAGCGGACTTCGTTTGCTCATGACCCTGCACGCGCGCATGGCGGAGGACGCGACACCCGGGAGTCTTGGCATCGCGACCCTTTGCGTCGGAGGCGGCCAGGGGATCGCCATGCTCGTGGAATTCGTCAACAGGGAGATCGCGTCATGAATCGAGGCACATCAA
>CAWUNT010000489.1:0-1758 GCA_963923405.1 uncultured bacterium
GGGGCCTGGATCGGGGCCTGAACGACCTTGCCCTGTACTGGGGACTGGATCGGAGCCTGGTCGTTCCAGTGGCCCCACGACTGGGTCGAGGTGCCTTCTTCGCTGAGGTCAGAAAGGCTGCTGATCAAGTTGCCCGGAGTGCGGCTGGCGTCGAAAAGGCCGGCCAGGTCAGATTCCATGGAAACGACAGCGTCGCCTTCGTAAGCGCGCATGGTCGCGTCATCGGCGATTTCGTTGCCGGCTGCGTCGAGGGGGACACGAACGAGGACCGCGGTCGGCAGGCTGAGGTATTCAGTCGCCAGGGCGTAGTCCATCTCGTCAAACTGGTATGTGTTGTCGTTGCTGGTTTTCGCGCCGCCGCAGCTTGCGAGAACAGCCAGGCTGGCACCCATGATCAAAGCGTAATTTACACGCACTTGCATACTCCACCCCTTCAAAAGGTTTCTTTTGTGCGGGGCGGCTTGTAACCCAGACTCGACTATAAAATCAATAAAAATGTTTAGTAATTTATAATAATGAATGAAATCAGGGGGTCGAGTAGGGGGAATACCCTACTTGTCTGACCCCGAGGACCCGCCGCCGGACGAGCTGGAGCCAGACGGATCCGGCTTTTTGCCGCCCTTGAAGTCGGTCACGTACCAGCCGGATCCTTGCAGGACAAAGCTCGTCTGGCTCATCAATTTGCTGAGCGGACCGGAACCACAGGCCTCGCATTTGGCGGGCGCAGGGTCAGAGAATTTCTGAAGCATTTCAGTAACTTTGCCGCAAGCGGCACACTTGTATTCGTAAATCGGCATAAAAAAACCCCGCAGGTGACTGGCTGGCAGCCTTTGCGGGGTTAATAAGGGGCTGGTGCCGCTGGTTGTCAAGAGAGGATTCTTCGGGCTTCGCCCTCGGAATGACGGCGGGAGAGGATTCTTCGCTACGCTCAGAATGACGGGGAGCGTCATCCTGAGCCCGGGGAGCGTCATCCTGAGCCCGAAGGGCGAAGGATCCTCTCTTCCCTCACTTACCGATCGCGGCGGAGTCAACGCGCTGCTTCAGCTCCATGCCGGTCTTCCAGAACGGCAAGCGCTTGGGCGGAACGACGATCTTTTCGCCGGTCTTGGGATTACGGCCTTCATAGGCCTTGTATTCACGGACAGTAAATGCGCCAAACCCGCGAATCTCCACGCGATCTCCGGTACACAGGGTGTCGGTGATGGCATTGAAGAAGAGTTCCACGACTTCTTCCGCTTTGGACAAGGTGATGTCCGTGCGTTCCGCGAGGGCTTCGATGAGTTCTGACTTGACCATGGCGTCGACAAGACCTCCGAGCTCCGGTTTCGTTAGATTTATGGTAACAAGATCCGAACAATTTTGGCAACTTAGCCTCGAAAAAAGTGCTGAGGCCGCCTGTTGGCCAGAGTTTCGCCCTTGAGGTTTTCTTGAGGGAAACGCAAGATACCGGCGAATAACCAAAACTTCCGCCATGTTGGGAGGCTAGTCCCCGGATGGACTACATACCGCTAGAGCAACCTGTTGCTGAACTTGAGAACCGGATCGATGAACTGAAGCGCCTCGCGACGAGCCAGTCGATGAATCTTGATTCAGAGATTTTCGATTTGGAGCAAAAAGCCGCGCGCATGCGTCAGGAGATTTTTTCGAAACTCACCGCGTATCAGACAACGCAGATCGCGCGGCATCCGCGCCGCCCGAACACGCTCGAGCTGATTGGCGCGATGTGCTCGGATTTTATCGAGCTGCACGGTGACCGCC
>CAWUNT010000490.1:0-1756 GCA_963923405.1 uncultured bacterium
TGGAAAAGGTGACTTTGATGTCGATGATGCTGCCGACCCCGTAAATGCTGTCCGAAGTAACAGCGCTCACACCGGTCACGCCCGGAATTGTGCTGTCGTTCGTGTAATTGACCATCAACGCGCAAACGGACTCGTTCCCCGCGGTATCAACAGCCTTGGCGTAGATGTCCGTCGGCCCGTTGGCGACAACATCCGCGTTCACCGCGATACCAGTGCTGGCGAACTGGGCGCTGGTGGCGCCAGAGGATTTGGCGACTCCGCATACCGAATCGAAATATAGGGTGACCGTTGAACTTTCTGACACCGAACCCGTGATGACCGGGCGCAGGGTTGAACCCGGGTTTCCGCCACTCACGGCGCTGAAGGATACAACTGGAACCATACCGTCGTGAACGATCGTGTCGCTGACGCACGCCGTTTCATTGGCGGCATTATCGCGGAATTTCGCGTAGACGGTTGCCGTGGCGTTCGTCTGGGCCAGAGACCATCCGGCCTTGCTTGTGTTGAACGTCTCCCAGCTGCCGCCAGAGGCGCACCCGGCCGTGTTGGTGACATACATCTGTGTGGCATCCGTCGCGGCAAGGGTCAAATTGACCGCCGATGATGTGGTGTATGTCGCGCCACCAGCGATTGAAATCGACATGCCTGTCGGCGGATCAAGGTCTGTTTTCAGGAAGGTTCCGGTGTTTGAGGCAACGGTCTCGTTGCCAGCGATGTCGATCGCCGAAACAGAAACGGTATAGGTTGTGCCGATCGTGAGATCAGCCACCGCCACTGCCGCCTCCGTTGTTTCGACCGGGCCGATGGCCGCGCCACCGCCCACGGGAGTAAACGTCACCCGGTAAAATTCCGCGCCCGGGACCGCGTCGAAACTGATTTTTCTCGTGCTGGTGGACTCCGTGAACGTCGCCGGCAGGGAGAAATCGTCAGGCGCGGCGGTGTCCTTGATGATCGTACGAGTCAATTCGTAAATCGGAGTCGTGCTGGTTTTTGATTTCAAGAAACCAAATCCGATCGCGACTTCGCCGTCGGGTACGGAACTCAAATCCAAGGTCGATTCGAACGCGCCAGACGTCCCGTCGCAGTCGAGGATCACTTTAACTTCGGCGTTCGCAACGGACACAGCCACTGCGACGGACTGCGAGATGCACGCGCCTGATACTGTCAGCGAAACGGAAGTCGTCTTGTTCGCGTAGCTGTTGTCTTTCGGCACCAGGGCCGCGACGCGCTCGACGTCTTCCGGCCGTTCCAGCGCTGCCGCTGGCGGGCCTCTTTTGACAACAGCCGATACCTTCCCACCACCCATCATGTCGCAGGCGGACATGGCGATGGCGAGCGAGACGATCGACGTGTTGCGCACGAGACGCAAATTTCGAACCCCGAGGTTGTCTTCTTAGGGTTCGGAAATTATTGAGGATTGTTTAGGTAAATAACCTTCAAGGCCGGCGATTTCCTGGCGCGCTCCATTAACCAACTGATATCATTGGTTAATAATAAAATCCAAAAGCCTGCTGAAAAAGTGCACTGCACAAATTTCAAGCAACTCGTCCCAGAACGAGCCACGCGACATCTGATCCCGGGAATTTTGCCCGTAGAACCCGATCGACCATGCGCATCGTTCCGCCCGTGGTCAGCACGTCGTCTACAAGGAGAATCCGTTTTACCGCTGATTCCTCGTCATGCTCCAGGCCGCGAGAACGTCCACGCGCGATCACGCGAAATTTTGGAAGCCCGAATTCTCCCCCGTCGGCACGCT
>CAWUNT010000491.1:0-1745 GCA_963923405.1 uncultured bacterium
CACCCGCCAGCATCCGGAAATGGTCCTGCCGGCGGACCGCGAACTCAAACGCCGCGGCGTACATCAATCGCAATCGCGTGACGGGATCTGGATGGCGCGCGGGATCTTCGAGTTGCCGGCGCAACTCCTGACGGTCTTCCATCACAAGCGCGCCGAGGATGTCTTCCTTGTCCTTGAAATGGAAATAAAGGGCCGTTGCCGAGACGCCGACGCGCGCCGCGAGTTTTCGCATCGAAAATCCCGCCAAGCCCTCTTCATTGAGAAGGTTTCTGGCGTGCGCAAGAATCTCCTGGCGCATGACGGACCTCGATGGAACGGCGACCGGACGGGACAAAACGCTTAACAGTGTTAAGATTGTCTCTGGTCATGGCGGAAAAAGTCAATCATGCCGGGCAGATATGTCGCTTTTTTGGGCATCCCCACTGCCTCTACAAAACCAAGATTCCATTGCGCTTTCACGGGGTTTCCTGTTTAAACGCCGCATGTCTGATGTAACGACCGGAAGCGCCCTCAGCACCGCCCAGGGCGTCCTCCAAAAAGAAATCCTCAAACGCCGAACGTTCGCGATTATTTCGCACCCTGACGCCGGCAAGACGACCATTACGGAAAAGCTGCTGCTTTACGGCGGCGCGATCCAGATGGCCGGGTCCGTCAAGGCGAAACGCGGCAAGAAATTCGCGACTTCCGACTGGATGGAACTCGAGAAGCAGCGCGGGATTTCCGTGACGTCGTCCGTGATGAAGTTCCCGTACGAAGGTCACGAGATCAACCTGATCGATACGCCCGGTCACCAGGATTTCTCCGAAGACACTTACCGGACCCTGACCGCGGTCGACAGCGCCCTGATGCTGATCGACGGCGCCAACGGGGTCGAAGCGCAGACAAAGAAACTTTTCGAAGTCTGCAGCATGCGCAAGACGCCGGTCATGGCCTTCATCAACAAGATGGACCGCGAGTCGCGCGACCCGTTCGACCTGATCGACGAGATCGAGAAAGTCCTCGGCATTGCCTGTTATCCCGTCACCTGGCCGATTGGCATGGGACAAAGGTTCCGCGGCGTCTATGACCGCCAGCGTGAGCAACTGCTTTTGTTCGAAAAGGACGCGGAGCGTTCACGTCCCGTCGCCCTGACAGAACTGGGTCTTTACTCCCCGGAAGTCGACGCTGAACTCGGCACTGAAGTCGCGGCGGAGTTGCGTGATCAAGTCGAGATCCTCAGCGCCGGCGAGACATTCGACCGCGACCGTTACCTGCGCGGCGAACTCGCGCCTGTCTTCTTCGGTAGCGCGCTCAACAATTTCGGCGTGCAGACCCTGCTTGACGCCCTCGTTGAAATTGCGCCACCGCCGATCGAGCGCCCGGCCAGCCAGCGTCCCGTCAAGCCGCTCGAGCCGAAGTTCACGGCGTTCGTCTTCAAGATCCAGGCAAACATGGATCCATCGCATCGTGATCGCGTCGCGTTCATGCGCATTGTCTCGGGCAAGTTCGAACGCGGCATGAAGGCGTGGCACGTGCGCCTCAAACGCGAGGCGCGACTTGGCCGGCCGACGCAATTCATGGCGCAAGACAGGAGCCTGGTGGATGAGGCCTACGCGGGCGACATTGTCGGCGTCCACGATCCGGGCATTTTCAAGATCGGCGATACCCTCAGCGAAGGCGAGGAACTGATTTACACCGGGATTCCCGTCTTCTCGCCGGAACATTTTGTCCGCGTGCAACTCAAGGATCCGCTGAAGTCGAAACAG
>CAWUNT010000492.1:0-1724 GCA_963923405.1 uncultured bacterium
CATTTCACCACTTCGCGAACGCTGTCAGCGCCGCGCTTGTGCCCCCAGATCCTCGGCATGAAGCGGCTGCGCGCCCAACGCCCGTTGCCGTCCATGATGATCCCCACATGGCGCGGAACGGCGTTGAGCCTGATCTGGTCGGATGCGGAATCGGGTGCAGTCAATTCATCAGACCTTGTTCAAATTTCCCAGCCGGTCCGGCCAGTTGTGGATGAATTAAGTTTCCCACTTGAACCTTTGTCAGTAACACATGGCACCATGGCCGTCTATGCTCTTTGCGGGCCGCCCGAAACGTTGTAACTAGCAGAATTCGCAAGAATAAGACGGGGGAGCAAACGATGAAAAAAGACCAAGGCCTGTTGATCATGGCAAGCCATTCCATCGGCGCGGCCGGCGATATCCCGGTGCGCAGCCTTGAATCCCTGCGAAACGCGGATTTGTTGATTTTTGAGGAAGACCGTGGGGCCCGGGCAGCCCTGAAGGCCGCGGGAATCCATCGCGACTACCTGCGTTACAACGAGCACAACCAGACACAATCACTCGAAACTATTGCCGAAAATCTTCGTGAGGGAAAGTCTGTCGTGTACATGAGCGACCAGGGCTGTCCCGGACTCGCCGACCCGGGCAGGGCCATCGTGAAAGAGGGAATCAGGGCTCGGGCTCGGATCACCACGATTCCTGGCCCGAGTTCCGTGACCTCAGCGATCGCGGTGTGCCCCTTCGACCTCGGAGAATTTCACTTTGGCGGATTCCCGCCGCGCGATGCGGACGCCCGCGAAGCCAAACTGTCCGAATGGGAGGCACTCGGAGTCCCACTTGTTTTGATGGATACGCCCTATCGATTGGAGGCCTTGCTGGAATCCTGTCGCAAGGTTTTCGGAGACGGACACAAGGCGACCCTGGCCCTGGACCTCAGCGGCGAAAACGAACGCGTGATCAATGACAGTCTCGCGAACATCGCGACCGCGACGAAGGATCTCGGAAAATTGAACTTTGTGTTGATCCTGGATGGCGGCAGGAAAGCCGTCAGGACGTCATCCACCACGCGGCCGGCGGCGAGCGATAAAAGACAAGCGACGGATCATGCGGCGGTGCGCCGCCGCGGAAGAGGCCACCGGCGTTGAACGCCCCCGCGAAGCGGAATGGATTTCGGAGTTGATCCAGTAAGGCACCAAGTCAGCCAGAAGCGCCTTGACTGTGGCGGCAACTGGAATCGCGAACACCACACCCCAGATTCCAAAAACTTTCCCGAAAGCCAGCACCGTGCCGATCACGACGGCCGGATGCAGACCAGCCCGGCCACCGACGAGGCGCGGAGTCAAAATCATGCCATCGATAGCCTGGATCCCGAGGACACCGACCCCGAGGCCGGCCATGACCGACAGCCCCTCGTCATGCATCAAGATCGAGATCGCGCCAAGACTCAGGGCGACAATCGCGTCGAGGTACGGAACCAGACGACACAATCCCGCGGCAACACCCAGAACGATGCCACCATCGATGCCAAGCGCTGTCATGAGAATGACGTACAGCAAACTATCGACACCGATGAGGATCAATTGACCGAACAGCACCGCGCGAAGCGCGCTCGCCGTCGAACGCAACACCTGGTCAAACACCCCGGCCACATCCACTGGCAGCAGCCGGATGAACAATCGATGGAGCTGATCACGGTCAACTACCTGTCTCTTATACACATCTCCGAGCCCACGAGACGCTACGCT
>CAWUNT010000493.1:0-1720 GCA_963923405.1 uncultured bacterium
CAAGGAGTATCGTCGGCAGCGTCAGATGTGTATAAGAGACAGCACCAGACTCCTCGCCTGCAATTACAACGGCACGCAGGACATTTCTTACACGTTCAAGCTCCTCTTTGTGACCATCGCTTCTGGCGCGCACAAGGACGGCACGCCGTTCACCGCTGACCAGCGTGTTTCAAAAATGCTGTCAGGCGCGACTGGCCCATGCGTTCTGAATTCCCAGTCCAATGTCGTGACCGTCAAGGAGTGTTTCCAGTCTGACCGTTCCCGGACGGCAGTGACCGGGTTCTCGGACGGAGACGGCGCATTTGACATCATCGCACGCATCGACATGGCTGGCTTCAGCGCGCCGCGCAACCAGCGCTATTATTCAGGCGCGACCCCGGCCGCGATTCAAGTCAACAACTGGAATGGCACGGGCACGTTCGACGGCAGCACCAAAGCCCTCGTGACACTGAGCGACGGCACCGAGACCTTCGAAGGCCAGCTCAGCGTCGAATGAACCGGGCCAGACGACTCCTCAGGCATGCGGCGGTTGGACTTCAATTGATCCAGCCGCCGCATTTTTTTCAGCCGGCTGATCCGGCCCGAAAACTGGAATTCCCACGCGATCACGGTGCCCACCGCGAGGCCGCGTACGAATGGTGGTACTGGACCGGTCACCTCCTGCCCGGGAAAGATTCGCCAACAAAAAGCACCCATGAGATCGCCGGATTTCAGGCCACGGTGTTCCGTGTATCGCCACCCGGCGGCAACTTGGCCGCGTCAGGAAACAGGCCCGAAAAAGCGTCCTGGCTCGTCGTTCACACTGGCATTTCGGATTTCCAGGGAAAAACACTCACACACCGCGCATGGGCCGCGCGCGAAAGAACCGGCACAGAACAGGTGAACATCCGCGTTGATGATACGAATCTCGCGATAGAAATTCCCGGCCTCAGCGCATCGATGCCGTCGACTCGACCGGATTCTTTCCGGTTGTCCTTCGACTTGCCGCTGAAAGTACCGGCAAGAAACCCGGCTCGCATCGACATGAATCTGACATCACGCAAGCCACTGACGCTGCACGGGGACGGTGGCTACTCTCGCAAAGGCCCCTGCCCCACCTGCGCCAGCCACTATTCCAGTTACAGCCGCCTCGACGGAACGTTCTTGATCACTGGCGGGACTGCCTCACTCGGGGGACTGCCGGCAACTGGATCTGTCGCCGCTTGGTACGACCATGAATTTGGCTCGCAGTCGATTGACCCCGCTCAGACCGGGTGGGACTGGTTCTCAATCCAGCTGGACGACCCTGCAGTCGAAGTCATGCTGTTCCAGGTCCGCGGCACCGAACCCGCCAAAACCTGGCGAGCGGGGACTTGGATCGACGCGCAAGGCATCGCGCGTCCTTTGACCGACGCGGAAGTCGTTCCTGAAGGCACATGGACGTCCGCGCGAAGCGGGGGAACCTACCCACGTTCCTGGACTGTTAAGATTCCCTCTAAAAAACTTTCGTTCAAAGTTGTTCCGCGATTCCCTGACCAGGAAGTCGTGCCTCCCGGTTCCAACCTGAACGTCATGCCAGTTTATTGGGAAGGCGCCTGCGAAGTTCTGGACAAGGCATCCGGTGAACGCGTCGGCCGCGCCTATCTGGAAATGACCGGATACGCGCCTGGCAGCACGCCCCGATTTTGACCCCGTCATCCTGACCCTGAGCGCTGTGACCCCGTCATCCTGACCCTGAGCG
>CAWUNT010000494.1:0-1718 GCA_963923405.1 uncultured bacterium
TGTATAAGAGACAGTCCTTGCCCATACGGCGATCGACAACAGATACCTCGAATTCTGGATCGACCAGCTCGGCCTCGCGCGCGAGTGGTCGCGGATTTAATCACCAACTCTGCCGCCCAAGGTACGCCGCGACCGGCCCCCAGGCCGCGAGGCAAATGAAAGAACCGAGGGACACCCACGCCCACTGCCTGGCCCTTGATTTGCCCAGCGCCTTGGCCTCACGGGATTTCCGGTAACACGGCAGAAGCACCGGAATCTGCAGGCACCATGCAACGCCGAGATAACCGAAACCCGCGTCCATCCTCGTGACCAAAAGCAACACGCTGATCGCCAGAATTCCCGCCGTCACCATGATCGCGACCGGCAACCGGACTCGCATCAGCAGCGCGGCCATGATCGTCGCGGGCAGGAAACCGATGACAAACAAGATTGGATAAAAGAACAGCATCCGTTGCACCACAAGAAGTAGAAGGCTACTCTTTCAAGTACAACCGATCACATCGGGGATGTCGAGCCATGTCAGGGATTCCGGCTTTGATGCAATCAAGCGCATGGCGCCTGGCCATGGTGATGATCCTTGGTTTTGCCAGTGGCCTGCCCCTTGCGCTCACGGGACAAGCCCTGCAGGCGTGGCTCACCGTTGATGGCGTGAATATCTCGACCATCGGATTCTTCACCCTGGTCGGCCTGCCCTACACTTTCAAGTTTCTCTGGGCGCCTCTCATGGACCGCTTCGAGCCGCCATATCTTGGCCGGCGGCGCGGCTGGCTGGTCGTGGTCCAACTGGCCCTTGCCGCGGCGCTCGCTCTCATCGCTGGCCTCGATCCCCGCGAACAAACCCAGCTCGTTGCCCTCGCGGCACTGCTGATCGCATTCCTTTCGGCCTCGCAAGATGTCGTCATTGACGCCTACCGCACGGATACGTTGACTGCCAGCGAACGCGGCCTGGGTTCATCGCTAAGTGTCTTTGGATACCGCCTCGCGATGATCCTGTCGGGCGGCATCGCCCTCGTCTGGGCCGACACCGTCAGCGGCAGCGGCTGGGCCTGGCCAAAAATCTACCGCATTATGGCGGCGATCATGATTGTCCTCGCTGGCGTCTCGGCGTTACTGCTGCCGGCCCTGCCCGCGACGAACACCGCCCCGAAATCCCGCGCTGAAAACGACCTCAAAGGATTCGCGGCCCTCGTCGCCGCAGTCGCCGCCGGATATTTGTTCACGGTGAAAATCGCGTCGCCAGCCGCGAAAACAGTCATCCCCGTCAAAGAATGGGCGGATCTCGTATCTCTCCTCGCGGGCCTCGCGTTTACAATCCCGCTGGGCTGGTGGACATCACGCAAGGCAAAATTCGAGACCCTTAACGTCTCGATCGCCAACTATTTCAGCATGCCCGGAGCTGCTGCGATCCTGGCCTTCATCATCCTTTATAAACTGGGCGACGCCTTTGCCGGTGCCCTCGCAACTCCGTTTCTTTTAAAAGGCGCCGGGTTTTCCCAGGCCGAAGTCGGCGTCGTGAATAAAGTCATCGGCATGTGGCTGACAATCGTTGGCGCCATCGGCGGTGGCGTCATCATGATGCGCATCGGACTTTTCCGCGCGCTGCTCCTCTTCGGCGGGCTGCAGATGTTGTCCAACATCGGATTCTGGATGGTCGCCGTCCTCGGGAAAAACGCCTGGGGCGGCGGCTTCCTGCCAGCCTTCAACTTTGTGATTGTCTC
>CAWUNT010000495.1:0-1704 GCA_963923405.1 uncultured bacterium
GGGTTGAGGCGCCGCGTGACAAGGCATCGATGGCGCGTTCGGACCAGTCGAGTACCTTGGTCGCACTCTCCACATGCTTTGCCTTGATCTCTCCCAGGCGTTCCGCGGCCAGGTCCCGGCACGCCTTGTCGAGTTCAGGCGACAAGGCGCGCATGCGGTCGAATTCCTCTTTGGACAGGACGAGGACCTCTGTCGGAGCCGTCGCGACGGCCGTTGCCGTGCGCGGACTTCCGGTCAGCAGGGCAATCTCGCCAATGACCGATCCAGCCCCTTGCGTCTTCAGGTGTTCCCCGTTGTGTTTCAGTTCGACCTCGCCTGACCTCACGAAAATCATGAAGTCGCCGTTGTCACCCTGTTCGAAAAGGGTATCTTCGGCTTGGTACACGCGTTCCTTCACCGCCTGGACCAGTTCCTCGACCGCGCTCACAGGAACCGCCCGCAACAGTTCGACCTGTCCCAGGGTCCGCAACACATCCGCGTTTCGTTTGGCCTTTTGGCGGCTCAAGTAAGCCACGGAAGTCGCGTACTTGCGCAGGAATCCGCCTTTCGCGTTCAATAACTGGTCGGCCAGGATGAAAATCACGCCGCCCAGGATTCCGCCGAGGATCAAACTGACAAAGTTGATCAGGGGATCTCCGCCGTGTCCACCGCCGCCAGTCGCATCGTGTGCCGTGTGAGCCGCGTGGCGCGACATCTCAAGCGCCTGGACGTGGGGAGCGACCAGTTCGAGCGCCAGGGCGCACACCAGGGCGCCGGCCCCGAATCCAGCCATGGCACCGACCACGATGCGCGCGGGCGAGATGAAGAACGACGCGATCGCACCAGCCGGCAACGCCACGGCGGCGGCGAACCCGAGGCCCGTGGCCCACATGCAGATGGTCCAGATTGACTGCTCCACGATACTCTCCTTCAGTCGATGATGTCTTCACCCGTGACGAGCGTATGCACGCTCCCGACGCTCAGATCCATTCGTTCAGCGATTTTCTTGAAGGAGAGCCCCTCGGCCTTCAGGGCGCGGGCCTCGATTTGCTTCTCACGCGAGACTTTTTGCGGCGCCCCGAGTTTCGTGCCACGTTTCTTCGCGGCCTCGAGCCCTGAGCGCACGCGCTGAACAATGGTTTCCCGCTCGATTTCGGCTATCTCCGCGAAGGCCGCCAGCATCGTCCGGCGGAAGGGATTCGCGTGCCCCAAGTTCAGGACTGGCTGCGTCACCGAGATGAAGCCCACGCCGTACTCATCCATTTCGAGCAAGGTCTTGATGGCCACCGTCGCGTTACGGCTCAGACGGTCCAGGCGGTATACGACGATCGTGTCAATCTGGCGGTTGACCGCCATGTTCATGAGCTGTCTGTAACCAGGGCGGTTCTCGTGCTTGCCCGAGATGCCTTCGTCCTCCAGAACGTGGACTTTCGAAGGCTTCTTCGGCAAATCGCTCAACCATTTCTCGACCGTGTTCTTTTGCGAGGCAAGATCCTGCTTGTCGGTCGACACACGGTAATAAATAGCGATTTTGTCCATGATTGAAGTTTAACAAAAACGGAGTCCCCGTTCAAAGTCCCGTCAAATTTCCCTGGCCGCGCGCCAGGTCCCTCAAGTCAAACGGTAATCCTCCGAAACCAACCGGGAATAAGCCGGATCTGTTTTACGAGCGGGACGAAGAAAACGACATGAGCAAGGATGCTCGCAAAAAATTCGCGTGTGCCG
>CAWUNT010000496.1:0-1701 GCA_963923405.1 uncultured bacterium
TTCATAGGATTGCCCAAGCGTATAATTCTTGCCGCGCTTGGCGGGCAGGGCCATGCCGATGATTCCGTCGGCGGCGTCCCAGCTGATTGTGAAATAGCGGATCGGGTCTGTCTCAAGATTTGGCCCCTCGACACGCGCGAAAACAGCAAACACATGGGTGTAACGAGGTAAATTCAGCGGCCCGACACCCTGCCACGCGTAAATCGTGAAAAAATGACGATGTGTCGCCGGATCGCCTTGCCCAGCCGCGGAGACTCCTGCCGCCTGGTTCTCAAGCCCCGCGTCGAGGGCTTCCGGGACTGCCGTAAAGTCCGTCGTGAAGAGCGGTTTCCCCGCGTCAATGTCGAGAAACCGGGGATTGTAGCCGGGTAATACATTCTCGTCGGCGGCCACCAGGTCCACGCCACCCCGGACCGATGCCCCCGTCCGCCTTGACTTGCATGACAGCAAGGTCGGAACGAACGTCATTCCCACCACCAGCGCCGCGGCCAGACGGAAGTTTTTTCTCACGGGTCTTTCCTCTTTTGCGCGGCTTCGGCAAGATCAAGGTCTCGTTGGACCTCGTCAAGGTGAGACGCATCGATGCTCTTGGGTTCGCGGCGCGCGGACGCGAGCATCTGGCGCGCGTTGGCAAGGTCACGGTTTCTCTGGAATTCAACGCAGATGATGCACATGGTGGAACCTCCGCATGCACCAACTTCAGGCGCCATTGGGAATCATCGGGGGGCTGAGCTGGGCCTCGACCCTTCAATATTACCGGTTGATCAACCTCGAAATCAACCGCGCCCTCGGGAAGCAATCATCCGGCGAGATCATGATCCGCAGCGTGAATTTCCAGCCTGTCGTTGACGCGCAGGTCCGGGGCGACTGGGACGCGGCAGGCGCGATCCTGGCAAACGCCGCGCGTGACCTGGAGCGCGGAGGCGCGAAGGCGTTCCTGATCGCCAGCAACACGATGCACCTTTGTTACGATCAAGTCGCGCGCGACGTGGGAATTCCCGGGATCAACATCTTCGACGCGACGTGTGAAGATTTGCGAAGCAAGCAGATCCAAGAGGCATTGCTGCTGGGCACAAGGTACACGATGAGCATGGAGTTTTACCGCGACGAGTACCGCCGCCGCGGCATCAACGTCTCCGTCCCTGACGCGTCCGCGGCCAAACGCGTAAACGAGATCATTTTCCGGGAGCTGATCCACAACGTGGAACATCCAGATTCGCGCAAGTTCCTGCGTGACCTCGTCGCGGCATCCACGTCTCGCGGAACGAGGGCCGTGATCCTCGGATGCACGGAACTGGACCTGCTTTTGTCGGGCGGCGAAAAGATAGACGGTTGCGAGGTCATCGACACAACCACTTGCCACGCCATGGCAGCCGCCAAATGGATGATCCACGATCACAAGGCCGGGGTGCCGGGGTCATGACGCGAGAGATCTTCGAATTCAAGGAATTCAAGATGGCCCAAGGCGCGTCGGGCCAGAGGATCAATACCGACAGCTGCGTCTTTGGCGACATTGTCGACGCGGATTCTCCGCGCAAGGTGATCGACATTGGCTGTGGCACCGGCGTCCTTGCCCTGATGATGGCGAAGAAATTTCCAGAGGCACAAGTCCACGCCGTTGAGTTCAACAAGGACCTCGCGGCGATCGCGGCAGAAAACTTCTCAAATTGCCCATGGTCCGGACGGATCTCCTTGCATGAA
>CAWUNT010000497.1:0-1688 GCA_963923405.1 uncultured bacterium
CATGAAGGGGTTGCGGGAGGCCATCGGCTTGCCGTCGCTTTGCACCGCGTGTCTTGACGGGGATTACCCGGTGCCGGTCGGGGATGAGGAGGTTTCGGGGTGATGTGGGATCCGGAAAATCTGGAAAAGAGAAGATTCACGGGGCCGTGGAAAGTCGGGGTGTTCTTTGGCAGCGTTTCGGACCGCAGGGTTGCCGAATCTTTGATGTCAGACCTCCGGGGCGCGGGATTCGATCCGGAACTTCACTACATCTCGGCCCATCGCAACGCGAACGAGCTCATTCGCGAAATGAAGCGTGACGCTTACGACCTTTATGTCGCGGGGGCTGGACTCGCGGCGCACCTGCCCGGTGTGATCGCCTCGCAAACGCAGCGACCGGTCATCGGAATTCCAGTCGACGGCGCTTTCGGCGGTATGGACGCCCTGCTCTCGATCGTCCAGATGCCAGCGGGAGTTCCCGTGTTGTCGAGTGGTATTGAGAACACGGGCGCGGTTGCGCGTTTTCTTGCGGGAATTGCCGGCAACAACGGCAGGATCCACCTCGTTTACCCGCAACGATTGCTCCATTCGGCGGAGTTCAAGAAGGAATTCGACCGCGGGGTTTCATTCGCTTCCGACGCCGGGATCGTCGTGACTCATGGTACGCGGGCCACGAGGGACGCGATCAATGTTGTGTGTGTCGAACAGGGGTTGGACCCGGTCCCGGACGAAATCCCCGGCGCGGTTCTCGTTCCGTGGTTCGAGCCCGGACGCAAGAAAGTCGTCGCGTCCTGCCTGGACCTCGTCCGGATGACTTCGGCCGGCGGACTGTGGGTTGGCGCGAACAACTTGCGCAATGGCATCCTGGCCGCGCATCGCGTCGGAAAATTGCGGCGCGCGCAGCGCCTCATTTACCGTGGTTCAGTGAAAGATGTCCTCGATGGCGGGCCAGAGCGCCCTGACGATGAACTTGTTTTCGAGTACAGCGACCGCTATTCCGTCTTTGACTGGGGAATGATGCCGGACGAGATCGCCGGAAAAGGCGAGGCACTGGCCACGATCGCGGACCAGATTTTCCGCGATGTGGAAGTGCCCCATCACAGCCGAGGTTTGATTCCTGACCGGCCGCGCGCTCTCGCTGTCCGCAAGATCGCGGTGAAACGCCCGCTCAAGAACGACGCATCCCCGTGCGGCTGGGATTACGCGGCCTACAGTGATGGCCCTGTTGACTGCCTTGTACCGCTCGAGGTGATTTTCAGATTCGGTGTTCCGCAAGGGAGTTCCCTGCCGGCGCGGCTTCGTTCAAATCCGGCCATGGTGGCGAGCCTCGGTCTGACGAGTATTCCTGAGGCCGGCGCGAGATTCATCGATCCGCTGATCGAGTTCTCGACCAAACTCGAGGACTCGGACCGTTACCTGACCTCGGAGGAAGCGCGAAGGATTGCCGGCATGACAGCCGGTGAGTTCTCGAAACTCCGGTCGGTGGTCACGCGACTGGCGACAGGGCTCAAGTCGCTGTTTGCCAAGGCGGATCTGGAGTTGTGGGATGGGAAATTTGAGTTCGCGTTCATCCCCGCGAAGGAACCGGGTTGCGACCGCGACTTCATGTTGGTCGACTCGGTCGGGCCCGATGAGTTGCGATTGACCCATGACGGAGTCCAGATCCTGTCTCTTATACACATCTCCGAGCCCACGAGACGCTACGCTAT
>CAWUNT010000498.1:0-1679 GCA_963923405.1 uncultured bacterium
ACACAAGGAGTATCGTCGGCAGCGTCAGATGTGTATAAGAGACAGCCATGACACGGCGGGGATGTTTCAGTGCCGGCGGCAAGAGGGATTTGGCTTCTTCGTCCGTCCAGTCAGGCGGGCCAAAGCAGAGGACATCGGTATTGGCTACCGGGCGGGCTCCCATGCCGGCACCAAGGATGTCGCGGTTCACTCCAAGGATTCCCGTCAACGCGCCACCGTAGGGATCCAGGGCGGAGGGACTGTTGTGCGTCTCAACCTTGATCGAGACATCGATCGCGTCGTCAAACCGCACGAGACCGGCGTTGTCACTGAAGGTGCTTGAAAGCCAGTTGATCCCGCGACGGGCCTGGACCTCGCGCGTTGCGCGCACAATTTCGGACTTGAAGAGTCCGTTGATCACGGATGGCCCGAGTGATTTCGTCCCGCGTCCGCAAGTTTCCTCGCGATAGTCGATCGTCGCCGCGAAAATCTTGTGTTTGCAGTGTTCGCTCCACGTCTGGGCGATGATCTCCATCTCGACGTCGGTCGGGTTTTCCGGAAGTCCATTCTGGAACCGGCGCGTGGCGACTTCCGGATTCGCGTAGTGGTCGCGAACCTGCTGCAACTCCGACCGGTTGAGGGCCCATGAATTCTCGGAACTCCAGCGCAGCCAGTCTTCCATCCCCGCGTCGAGAGGAAACGATCGCATGATGAAACCGCTGCCTTCGTCATCGGAAGCCGCCTTGGGAAGGGTCCATGTGGACGTGCCATCCCACAACCCCGACGCCATGTGATCCTTCCATCCACGGACCATGATTTCCTGCACAAGCGGGTTGGCCAGTTCCTGACGCGCCCATGACTTGAGGCTTTCAAGCAACGACATGGAAGCGGAGGCGTCGCACCAGACTTGATAAGTCTCGCCAGACGAAACCTGATCGGGGCGGGATCTCGTTTCACTCATGAGGCCCATAGCCTCCGAGGCTGCCTGGGCGCGGTTGTCGGTAACGCCCGCGCGCCAGCGGACGTCAATCACCCAGCAAGGTTCCGCCTGATCCGGGACCGGCTCGCCAATCACCCGTGGGGCTGAAACCATCACCTGCAACACCGGATCACATAGAACCGCCGCGCCCGAGCTATCTCCGGTGATCCAGAAGACCTGCGCCGTGCGAATGGTTTTTACAAACACGGGACAACTGGAGCCGAAGTCCCCGTCGCGACATTCCACGTCGTGAATTTCAATGCGCCTTACGGTCATGACAAGACTCCCCCATCGTCGACAATTCGCGCGAGAACATCGACGTACAACCGGTGCTCAACGGACTGTCCCCTGGTAACAAATGACGCGAGGTCGTCATCCGCCATGCGAGGAAAACTCTCTTGCGCAAGGACTGGCCCGGTATCGACACCCTCATCAACGAGGTGCACCGTCACCCCACCCTCGGGGACGCCCGACTCGAAGGCGCGCCGGTAGGCGTCCATGCCTGGGAAATCCGGCAACAGCGAGGGATGGATGTTGACCACCCGGTAACGCCGCGTGACTGGATCCTGAAAACTCCGCAGGAAATTCGCCGACAGGATACGCATGTAACCAGCCAGGAAAATCCATTCAGGTTGCCAGCCGGAAATCGCGTCGAGGATGTCGGCCTCGTGCTGGTCACGCGGGTTGATGGAACACGGGCCTTTCGAATTTTTCTCCACAA
>CAWUNT010000499.1:0-1679 GCA_963923405.1 uncultured bacterium
ACACAAGGAGTATCGTCGGCAGCGTCAGATGTGTATAAGAGACAGACCATGTTCAGCATGGTCGGGTTCCAGACGAAGATGAAATGGCCGGAACAAAAACGCGTCTTCTCGATGATCCCGGCGCTGCGCAACGTCGAGATCCTGCGCTACGGATCGATCCACCGGAACACTTACTTGAAGAGCCCGGAATTCCTGGGACCGGATTTGTCGTTCAAGGCCGCGCCGCGAATTTTCCTGGCGGGCCAGATTTCCGGCGTCGAAGGTTACACGGAATCGGCCGCCATGGGACTTCTGGCAGGCCGTGCCTGCGTCGCGAAATGCCGCGGCCAGGAATTCACCATGCCGCCACGCGAAACCATGATCGGAGCCCTTGGCCGTTACGTCACCGAAGGATGCCTCGGGCCATATCAACCGATGAACGCGAACTTCGGCCTGTTGCCGCCGCCGCCCGCAGTCGCGCACGACCCATCACGCAAAAAACCAAAGAAGTTGAGCAAGGCCGACCGCAAGTCACTGATCGCCGACCGCGCGCGCCAAACCTTCGCCGCATACCAGTCGTCAACCACCCTGTCACCCTGAGCACTCCGTCATTCTGAGCCGAAGGCGAAGAATCCTCTCTTCCCCCCGGGAGGTTAAGAGAAGATTCTTCGACCCGCCTGCAGCGGGCCTCAGAATGACGGGCACCTGCGGCGGGCCTCAGAATGACGGACACCTGCGGCGGATCCCGGAATGACGGAACTGTGTTCAGGGCGAAGGAGAGTTGCACATCGCGGCGAAGTCAGCTGGTTTCAGCGAAGCGCCGCCGACAAGACCACCGTCGATGTCAGGTTGGGACAGAAGGCCCGCGATGTTGCCGGGGTTGGCGCTGCCGCCGTAGAGGATGCGCAGTTTTGCGGCGAAATCATTGCCAAGGATTTCAGCCGACACTTTGCGGATAAAGGCGTGAACTTCCTGCGCTTGTTCCGTAGTTGCTGACAGGCCTGTGCCGATGGCCCACACAGGTTCGTACGCGATGACGAGGCCGTCGGCGAGATCACCGGGGTAAAACACCTCGCGGTCTTTCAAAGGTCCTTGATCCTTCACCGCGGTGAGAACGCCCTCAACCTGACGCGCGACGACATCAAAAGTCTTGCCTGATTTTCTCTCTTCAAGAAGTTCTCCGACACAAACAATTGGAGTCATCGCGTTCTTGATGGCTGTCACGGTCTTTTTGGCGACCGTCTCGTCGGTCTCGGCGAAGTATTGACGACGCTCGCTGTGCCCGATCAGGGTTGACCGCACACCGAGGTCCGTCAACATCACGGCAGAAACCTCGCCTGTGAAGGCGCCGTTCGCCTCAAAGTGCACGTTTTGCGCCGCGACCGCGAACCCGCGCGCACGGCACGCCGCCAAAGTCGCCTGGATCTGCGTGAATGGCGCCGCGAAGAGGATGTCCGCGCGCTGGCGGCTGGTCGCGTCCAAGGCACTCGCGAAGGCCGTGAAGAACGGCTCGATCTCGGCAAGGCGCATGTTCATCTTCCAGTTGCCGGCGAGAAGTTTTTTTCTCTTCGCTGCTGCCATGGACGACTCCAGTTATTTCATGAGGACTTTGAGGCCTGGCAGGACGCGACCTTCCAGGAATTCCAGCGACGCGCCGCCACCGGTGGAGATGTGCGACATCTTGTCCGCGACACCAGCCA
>CAWUNT010000500.1:0-1657 GCA_963923405.1 uncultured bacterium
GCTCCAGTCGATTGCAGAGTCCCATGATTCGCTTGCTGTGCGAGCCGCGGCTTTGGAGGCGTTGCTTTGATTCAGGATCCGAACCGCGCTAATGACAATCTTGATGACGTTTGCGCCGCGGCTGGCCTTGTGCCTGCGGTCATCCAAAACCACGAGCGTCGCATCAAATCGAGTTTGGCTGGACTGACACCGGGATCCTTCGAAATCACGACGCCGTGTCGCCTTGAAAATGGCGGCATAGTGTCGCTGGACAAGACCGAAGTTGAAGTCCTCGATTTCAACGCAAATTCCGGCACCTTCATGCCAGTAATGCCCGTTGCTTTCATTCCAGCCGCCGGAGCGGCGAGCCGTTTTCTTGAACCGCTAAAGCCATTGGCCCAGGCGTTGTCCCGTGGTGACCGCGAAGCGGTTACAAAGTTTATCAGGGATGTCATCCCAAAGGACAAACCATGGCCTCTACCGCGCGTTTTGGGGGAGGTGGTTCAACGTCCCGTCGAGGATCTTCCTGCGGGAAAGTTCCCCGAGGTTCTTGAAACCTTGACGTGGCCGAAGGCGCTGTTTCCATGCAACCAGTCAGGTGTGACTTTCCTTGAAGCCAAGTCGCTTGAGCACGAGGCATATCGCAGGGCGGGTGTGGATTTCCGTGGTGAAATCTACGTGGCGCCCGTCGCGCGTAAAAACCGGTTCAAGGCCAGCCTTGATGCAGCCAAGTCAGGAAATCGAGGCGCGATCCGGCATCATGTCGTTGAGCAGGATGCGACTCTAAGTACGGTGAGGTTTCGTCGTGACGGTTCGGTCGTCCTTGGTGCTGATGGCAAGCCATCGGTTGTTCCCGCCGGGCACGGGGCTCTTGTGAATTTGTTTCCGGAAGTCAGGAATAGTTTTCCAGATGCGGGATATATGTTGATCCGGAATGTGGATAATGTTTGTGGGACATCACCGGAAGTTTGTCGTGAGGTTGCGCGATTTTGCAACTTCTCGGCGGCGCTGATCCGCGCTGTGCGGCACGTCCGGAAGTTCGCTTTTGTTCATGACTGGGGTTCGGCAGGGCTCCATGATTCACTCCGCTTCATGCTCTCTCTCTGCTCCGCCCGTGGCGCCCTGAAATTGACACCTTCAGCTGAGGATTGCCTTTCTGCGATGGCTCGAATCCAGCGAGACCTTTTCCATTCGCTGCCTGGGAACGCAAAGGATGAGCAGGATGAGGACCGATTGATGGACTTGTTTTCAAGGCCGGTGAATGTTCTCGGCCAGGTCCCGAATTCCGGTAAAGACGTCGGTGGAACACCGGTATTCGCGATCACGCCGGGCGGGAGAAGGGAGAAAGTCTGTATCGAAGTGGCTCACGTCAGCCCTCTCCAGGTGGAGTCCGTTTTACGGGATCCCGCGGTTGCGACGCACTTCAATCCAGTTTTCGTCGCGTCGGAGCTCGTTGACGATTTTTCGGGATATTCTTCCGAACACCCCTACTGGTCATGCGTCCGGAAGAAGTTTGAGGGCGTAGATGTCTTTTATCATGAGAGTTTTCTGTACGAGATTCTCGGGAGCAGTTCGCTGTCGAATGCTGTTTTTGTTGAGATTCCCCGGTCTCTTTTCAATCCGCACAAGACCCTCGACGACGCGGCTTCGGCGTCGGTAACTTTTGCCCGTTGAGGCC
>CAWUNT010000501.1:0-1651 GCA_963923405.1 uncultured bacterium
GAACCCACGTATGTCGGAATCACAATCCGATGCGTTAACCACTTCGCCACAGCCACCATAGGTACGTCGAAGAGCGTCGGTAATCTATAGAATCCCTGTTGGGTGTCCAGTGGTTTTTGGCAGGACCTGCTATTCCGGCCTCAATTCACCGCTATCATACCGGAACTTCAGGACTTTTCTTTCAGTCCATTCCTCACCATCAGGAGCTACCGCGATCGTTAATGCCAGCGGGCCACCGAATGCCATCAGACGGTCATAGACGTTGCCGGCGAAAGGACTTCCAGGCCCTGACAAGACGACTTGAACAGCCCCGCCCGACGGACGGACGGCAATAACGCGCTCCACCAAGGACAGGTTGGTCAGTTGCAGTTTTCCGTTCTGGACCAGTTTCACGTATACACGGGCATCACGCGCGGGATTGAGGTCATCACAGCGGACCTTGACCGTCAGGGCACGCGCACCTGCCGCGCCAACGGCGTTCCATAGCTTGATGCCGGTGATTGCAATGTCCCTCAGGGCTGGCCGCAAGGTCTGAGGCTGGAATTCCTCCAATTCCTGGTCAACCCTCGTGAAGCGCTCATCCTTCGGAAACGGAACCCCCGAACGGAACACTCGCCCGTCATAGGTCTCAAAATTGCGCTTCACTTCCTGAGGAGCGTCTCCTTTCGGTTGCGCGTGCAACTTGATGCGGCGGGGCAGGGAATCGATCCCCGCAAGCTCGGCTAAAGCCCGCGCAAGACGATCAGGATGATCAGAGTCAAAAAGCTCGTACAAGGCGACACGCTTTTCCATGGGCGTTTTTGCCTTGGCAAGGTGCTCCAGCGCCTCGACCGCCTTGTTGCTCTCATGGATCGCGTCAAACGAAGGAGACCGGAAATTTCCGATCCGCAGCAAATAGGCGAGCGCTGCCTTTCCCCACTCAAGATCCCAATCAAGACCCTTGCGCTTGCCGGGGCTCGACCATGTGTTCGATGGTTTCCCGAAAGCCTTCGCCAGAGCCCGCCACTTTTCGTCAGCTGTTCGATTCACGATCCGCTCAAGGCTGGCTGAGTCCAGAACCATCGCGGATGTGCCGGCAAACCGGCCAACCTGCAAAGGACTCGGGTTTGGACGCAGAGGCGCCTCGTCCGGCTGGTCAAAATACACCATGCGCCGACGCAGGAGTTGCTCCGCTGGATCCTTTCGAGGCAAATGAGCGAGGCCCGTCATTTCAAGGCCTGAAAAGTGACTCAGGCGAGCCAGGTACGCCTGCAAGTCATCAACAGTGGTATATCGGTCCTCGACATCAAGGAACAACGAGACCCTCATGGGCGACGGGCTGTCGTGAAACTCGAAACGATAGCCCGGTCCATCGGGTACTCCGGGTTCTTCGATTCGCTTGACCTTGATCTTCGCGTCCAACTTTACCGAGACATCCTCAGGGCCAACCAGGATATCCCAATGCTGGCTGGCCTGATCTTCGCGCGCCTCAAGCAGATGGTACGTTCCGTCATTGTCAGTGATGGCAACCTCTGCCTGGCTTCTTTCCTGGTTGTTGACATCCCTGACGACAACAAGGTTCCGGTTGTTCAGGGTCGTCTCCGATTGTTGTCGAATATGCTTGCGAAAATGAAAGACCACTCCTGTCGACGGGGCCGACGGAGGCGCCTTC
>CAWUNT010000502.1:0-1645 GCA_963923405.1 uncultured bacterium
TATCTGGCGGATAATTCCGCCAGATACGGGCCGATCAATTCAGGCGGTACCGACGACGCCACCAGGGGCATCGCCGACTTGGGAATTTCCCCGTCCAGCATCGCGTAATCGAACGCGGCCACCACGGCATGATTGCCGTACAACTGCTCCACCGTGACTGCCGACAGACCCATCGCCTGGCGGACCGCCGCCACATCACCGCCCGCGACCTCACGGATCGCCTCGTCGGTCTTGCCGTCACGATCTTCCCGGCTCAATTCACCGCGCAGGAACGCCGCGTTCAACTCTCCGATGGCGTTGACCAGGAACACTTCCTGGTCGGAGGTCAGCTTGCCGCTGCACCCGCCAGTATCACGCAGGGCAGCAGCCCTGCCGCGCGTCTTGCACGCGGACTGGGTGGCCGAAAGGATTGTCATTGACAGAGCGAGCAGGGCACTAAAACTCTTGCGAATCATCATCGCTATTCCTCGCTGGCGGCTGGTCGTGTCGATTCCTGACCGGGACCTCAAGATGATATCATTGATTCGTCCGCCAACGGCCCCGGAGGAACCGCGTCATGAAACAACTCGCGACGATGCTGGACCGCTACTTCCTGATCCAGCAAAGCGGTTCAAATCCGCGGCGTGAAATCCGTGCGGGCTTTACGACCTTCCTGACCATGGCTTACATCCTGTTCGTGAACCCCAGCGTCCTCGGCAACGCGATCAAACTCCCTGGTGTGGACCTCGGACCAGAACTCCTCGCCACCACAGCCATCGCGACGGCTTTCGCCACGCTCATGATGGCGCTTGTCGCCAGATACCCCGTCGCCATCGCGCCGGGCATGGGACTCAACGCCTACTTCGCATTCTCCGTTGTTTCCGCGCAGGGCGTCCCATGGCAGACGGCCCTCGGCGGAGTTTTCATCAGCGGCCTTGTGTTCCTCTTCATCAGCGTGACACGGATCCGGGAGGTTATCTTCACGGCGATCCCCCTCGACTTGAAACATGCCACCGCCGGCGGCATAGGCCTCTTCCTCGCGATGATCGGTTGCGTGAATTCGGGATTGATCGTCGCGCATCCGGCGACCCTCGTCACGATCGGCAACCTTTCGGCGACGCCTGCCCTCGTGACGCTCTCCGGCGTTCTCATCACGGCGGCGCTCTTGTCACGGAAAATTCCCGGGGCGATCCTGATCGGCATCCTCGCGTCCACGACGATCGCCATCATCTCGGGCGCCCCGGTCTTCCAGGGCCAGCCCTTCGCCGGATTTCCGCAAGGCATCGTCGCGACGCCGGTCTTGCCCGCGCATCTTTTTCTCGCGCTGGACATCGCCGGCGCCGCGAAAATGGGACTCGCGCACATCATCCTGACATTCACGATCATTGAACTCTTTGATGCGGCCGGAACCCTGGTCGGGATTTCCGGCAAGGCGGGCATGCTGGACGCGAAAGGCAACTTGAAGCGCGCGACCCAGGTTTTTGCGGCGGACGCTTCAGCCAATGTCGCCGGCGCCATGCTGGGCACCAGTCCGATGACCGCTTACATTGAGAGCGCCGCCGGCATCGAGGAAGGCGGCCGCACGGGACTCACCGCGCTGACCGTCGCGATTTTGTTCCTTGCCAGCATGGTCCTCTGGCCTCTCGCCGGGGTCATTCCCGCCCAC
>CAWUNT010000503.1:0-1643 GCA_963923405.1 uncultured bacterium
ACCCTGTTCCGCTCGGTGAACCTTGTCGTATCTCCCGGGGAAATCATCCACCTGCGCGGCCCCAACGGCGCTGGAAAATCGACTTTGCTGCGTATTTGCGCCGGACTCCTGGCGGCGCAGTCGGGTGACGTCGACGTTGATCCGCGAAATTTCGAGTATCTGCCCGCCGAGTCAAACGGCCTGCACCTGAAACTGGGCGCCATCGACAACCTGTCCTTCTGGTACGAACTCCGATCGGGGCGCAAACCGCGCGTCGAGGAATTGCGCGACGCGCTCGCCGCCTGGAAACTCGATCATCCTCTCGTGTCGGGAATCGCGGGCGGCCAGCCGGCGCGCCTCTGGCTCCCGGCCGGCAAGTTCTCAACCGGCATGAAACGCAGGCTGGCCCTCGCGCGCGTCATGTTGAACGCCGCGCCATTGTGGCTTCTCGACGAACCGGTCTCTGGACTGGACGAGGACGCGGTCCAGACTTTCGTGACTGTGCTGCGCCAACATCTGGCGAAAGGCGGCGCCGCCGTCATCGTCTCGCACGATACACGGATTTTCACGGGATTTGACGCGCGCGTCCTTGACATCCCGCCGGGAGGTCCCCGGTGAGATCTTTTCGCGTGATCTTCCGCCAGACCCTGAGGGCCGAGTTCGCGGACCGCGAACGCCTTCTTTCGCCGCTGCTGTTCGCGATGGTGATCCTGGTCGTCGTCGCCTTCACGTTCGGCGAGCCCGCGCCCGAATCACGCCCGGCCGCCTTCATCGCGCAGGTTTTCCTGAGCCTCGTCCTCGCGACGCAAACGGCACTGGCCCGCGCGTTTGACCCGGAGCAACAAGACGGCGCTTTTGACTTGTTGCGAACGGCGCCGGTCGCCCCCGGATCGATCTACCTGGCGAAATTGCTGGTTGTGGTCATGCAGGGCGCGACGATCCTCGTCCCGTCGATTGCCGTCAGCGCCCTTTTCTGTGGCATCTCGCCGCCTCCTGATCGCCTGCCCGCCTTTGCGGGCCTTTGCTTCCTCTGCCTCCTGACGGTGGCCGGCCTCGGCAGCCTCGGCGTGACCCTGGCCGCGATGACTCTCAAGGCCCACGCCCGCACCGTCCTGTTCCCGTTGCTTTATTTCCCGCTGGCGACGCCTCTTCTGCTGGCAGGGACCCAGGGCGGGATCGCCCTGATCGCCCCGGAAACCATCATCGCCGGCGCCTCGACCGTCACCGGCTGGGTGACGATCGCCGTGTCCGCCAACGCCATCTTCCTGACCCTTGGCATTTTGCTGTTTGGCGAATTGGTCAAAAGCGATTAAAACCGGGTGCTTGACGTACTCGAGGTCCTTGCGATGCCCCGTATCATGAAAGTATCTGGCGTTGCCCTGTGGGCTTGCCTTTTGGCGGTCTGGGGCGCGGCCCTTTTTGTCGTCCCGGCCGACCAGAACCAGGGCGAGGTTTACCGCATCATTTACCTGCACGTCCCGTCGGCCATCGCCGCGTTCTCCGCCTGTTTCTTGCTGGCCGTCGGTGGCGGGATGGGGCTGTGGTCACGCCGCGAGAAATTCCTGACGTGGCAACGGGCCCTCGCGGAGGCCGGCCTGATCATGACTTGTCTTGCCCTGCTGACGGGATCGATTTGGGGCAAGCCAACTTGGGGAACCTGGTGG
>CAWUNT010000504.1:0-1633 GCA_963923405.1 uncultured bacterium
CACTTCCACGGTCGCGAGGCCCTTGACGGTCTCGCGCGTTTTTTTTAGCGCCGTTTGGGCATCGCGTTGCGACAACTTGTCCGTCTTGGTCAGGGCGAGAAGCACCGGCCCGCGCCGCGACAAGTCATTCAGCAAATTGCCGTCGACCGGATCGAGGCCGTCATCGTCCAGGGCGCGGCGGCTGTCGAGGAGCATGATGAACAATTTGATGTTGGGGCGTTCCAGATAAGTCCCGACGAGGCTTTCCCAGTTTTTGCGCACCGACGGCCCGGCCTCGGCGAATCCATACCCCGGCAGGTCCACCATCATGACTTCATGGCCGCCCTCAAAGCGGACGCTGAAGAAGTTCGCCATTTGCGTGCGGCCCGGCGTGTTGCTGGTGCGGGCCAAGCCCTTGCGGCCCGCCAAGGCGTTGAGAAGGCTCGACTTGCCGACGTTGGAGCGACCAAAGAAAGCCACTTCAGGCCCCTTCGGGGCAGGCAACTGGTCGGCGCGCGCGGCGCTGGTGATGTACTGGGCGTCCATGTGCGGGGCATTCCTCCGGGTGGACCGGATACCAGCCCGGTGGTATACGTGCAACCACCAACATCGTTGCCATGGAATCCGGGGAGTCCACTGCATGGGCAAGATCCAGCTTTTGGCGGATGACGTCATCAACAAGATCGCGGCGGGCGAAGTCGTCGAACGCCCCGCCAGTGTTGTCAAGGAACTGGTCGAGAACGCGCTCGACGCCGGCGCCCGCAGCATCCAGGTCGAACTCGAGGACGGCGGACGCAAGGCGATCGCCATCACCGACGACGGTTGCGGCATGGACGAAGGCGATGCGTTGTTGGCCCTCAAGCGCCACGCCACCAGCAAGATCAAATCAGTCGACGACTTGTATGCCACGTCCACCATGGGTTTTCGGGGTGAGGCGCTGGCCTCGATCGCGTCCGTCTCGCGCCTGACCATGACCACGCGTGAACGCGACGCGGGCGCGGCCGTGCGCATCGAGATGAGCGGCAGCGGCGCGCCGGATGTCCAGCGTGGCATCGCCGCCGCGCCGGGGACGTCCCTTGCGTGCCGGGACCTTTTTTACAACGTGCCGGCGCGCCAGAAGTTCTTGAAGTCGACGGCCTCGGAACTCGGTGCCGTGTCGGAATTTTTTGACGCCGCCATTTTGTGCTGGCCGCAGATCCGTTTGCGCCTCGTCCACAACAACAAGGAAGTCGTCGCTTCCGCGGCGGTGATGCCGGACGGGACAACTTCAGTTTGCGGCCTTGGCGAGGCGGCCTTGCGGGCGCGCGCGGCCTCGGTTTTCGGCGAGGAAGTGGCGTCGCAGTTGCTCTATGTCAACGAGGCCGATTCCCACGCGGCCGTCGAGGGCCTCGTGTCGCCTCCGGGCCTTGAAAAATCCCACAGCAAATCCATGTTCACATTCGTGAACCGGCGATGGGTGAAGGACAAGACCCTGCGTTTCGCGATCCAGCGCGGCTATCACAGCCACCTCCTCAAGGGCAAATACCCGGTCGTCGCGTTGCATGTCGTGGTTGACCCCTCGGTGGTCGACGTCAACGTGCATCCGGCGAAGACCGAAGTGCGGTTCCAGTACCTGTCTCTTATACACATCTGACGCTGCCGACGATACTCCTTG
>CAWUNT010000505.1:0-1630 GCA_963923405.1 uncultured bacterium
TCCCGCGCGGCGGGATCGACGGCAAATTCAGCGGCCGGGTCGAGGCCAAGGAGTTGCTTGGTCTTCGCGCGTTCGTCGGCTGGCAGGGGAGATCCGTGGGTCTCGTGATCGCCCTCCATCGTCGCCGCGCCCTTGGCCATGACGGTATCGCCGATGATAAGTCGCGGTTTTGTCTGCGATGAAACACTACCCATAACCTTGCGGAGGGCGGCGTGGTCGTGCCCGTCCACGCGGATCACTTCCCACCCGAATCCCTCGAAGATCTTCACTTCATCGTCGGAAGTCGCGCGGTCGATCGCGCCCGAGATCTGCTGGCGGTTGCGGTCGTAGAACCACGTCAGGTTGGAAAGTCCCAGATGGCCCGCCAGTGACGCCGCGCCGAGGGTCACGTCTTCCTGCATGCAACCATCGCCCAGAAGGACCCACGTCCGGTGGCCGAAAAGTTTCTCGTCCATCGTCGCCGCAAGATGCCGCGCCGCGATCGCGAAACCAACGGACATCGCGGCGCCCTGGCCCAGTGGTCCCGTCGTGCATTCAACGCCGGGCGTCATGACGTTCTCGGGGTGTCCCGGAGTCTTCGAGTGCAGTTGGCGGAATTTTTTCAAGTCATCGAGAGAAAGCCATCCCGTCAAATGCAGCAGCGAATAAATCAGCATCGATTCGTGGCCGGCGCTCAGGATGAAACGGTCGCGGCCGGTCCAGGCCGGATCGTCGGGATCGAAATTGAGGAATTCGGTGAAGAGGAGATAGGCGAAGTCCATCGAGGACATGGCGCCTCCGGGATGTCCGGATTTGGCCTTGTGGACCCCGTCAATGACGAGGCCCTTTAACGTGGCGATGGCGCGGGAATCGATAGCGCGCGAATCACGGGCATCGGTGTTATCGGGTGTTCCGGGCGTGGACTTCGACATCGGGCAGCCCCCTTGGTTCAGGATGGATGCCCGTCAGGTTAGAACAAATCGCGCTCGGCGGGAAGTCGATCTGCTGAGGGCGTTTCCTGCAGGGTGACATTAAGATGCAGGAACCCCCGGCCGCGCCGGAAAACCTTGAGCCGCAGGCGGTCCGCCGGGGACTTCTGGCCCAGGATCCGCTGCATGTGGTTCAGGTCCGTGACTTTGTCCTGGTCGCAGGCGACGACCAGGTCACCGAGGCGCACCCCGGCCTTGGCCGCCGGCCCGTCGACCACCATGTTCGTCACGAGAAACCCGTAAACGCCGCCCGCGCGGGCGTCCTGATCATCAAGGTCGTCCCCGGACATGAGGTTCTTGCCGACGACTCCGATGAAGGCGCGCCGGACCTTGCCGTACTTTTGCAGGTCCTTGACCACTTGCCGGGCCATGTTGGACGGGATCGCGAAACCGATCCCCTGGCCTTCGGAACTCACGGCCGTGTTGATCCCGATCACTTGTCCGCGCAGGTCGAGTAACGGGCCGCCCGAGTTGCCGGGATGGATGGTCGCGTCGGTCTGCAGGAAATTGTCGTAGGGGCCGGCCCCGATGACGCGTCCTTTGGCGCTGATGATGCCGCTGGTGACCGTGTGCGAGAACCCGAGGGGATTGCCGATGGCGAGGACCTGGTCGCCGATCCGCAGGACGTCGGAATTCCCGAAGTCCAGTGCCGTCTGGGCCGA
>CAWUNT010000506.1:0-1623 GCA_963923405.1 uncultured bacterium
GGCAGCGTCAGATGTGTATAAGAGACAGGGCCGTGACATCGCCAAGTTGTTCCAGAGTCACCATCTTGCCACTCAGCGTTCTGGGCTGAACGTCACTGGCGTGATCGGACTCCTGGCGCGCGCAGGAAATTGTCAGAAGAAGCAGCCCGAGTATCTTCATCCGCGCGAAAAGAATTTGGAACCGCTGCATTGACACCATGCCCCCTCCCCAGAATCGAGACGAAGAAGGCATCGGCAGAATTCATCGCAAAATTCAGGGGGTTGCGATTGATGGCGCAAGTCCCCGCAATTACGTGGGAAATGACAGGGTTAGAGTCCCATCGAAACAAGGAACGGATCGGACGACTTCTGGCGTGCGGAGAAATCCGCCTTGCTCTTGATGCCCTGCCACTGCGAGGCGACCAGGCACTGGCCGATCGCGCCACCGAGACTGTTGCCCGGACCCAACAAGTATAATTTGTCGGGAGCGAACTCCTTCAGGGCGACAGTGATCGCCTTGGTGAAGTCGTAGGTCTCGACGACCTGATGATCCAGCGTGTAGCGATACAGTTCTTCCGTGTCGGTGCTCCACGGTTGCCAGATCTGGCCGCGGCCGTCGATCATCGGGATCTTCGGCTTGTGGAAAATATTTGACGGGATCATCTCGAAAGCACGCGCGGACGTTTGCTTCAAAAGCGGCGTGTGGAACGCCGCGTGATTGATCAGCTGGAATGGGTAGTGCTCGATCTTCGGCAGGTTCTTCATCAGATACGCCAGCCCCGCCGCGTCCCCGCCGATGACTTCGTATCCGCCGAGGTGAATCGAAGGATGGACGTCGCCGCCGGCCGCGCGCGCCGCCTCGATCGTCTTGTTGATCGTGTCGATCATCTCCTGGCTGCGACGCCAGTCGCCGTCCATCGCCGGGTAGATCAACTGCCCACCGATGATCTTGCCCTTCATCATCGATCCCATGGTGTTGATCACGTCAAAGCTGCCGGCCCAGTCGAGGCTCCCGGCGAAACCCAGCGTCAAGTACCAGCCCATGGAGTTGCCGGTGACGGCGACGATCTCGTTTTTATCGGGGTCGATCGAACTGAAATCGGCGAACGAGCAAGCGTAGATCAAAGTCGACGCGTTCTCGCCCTTGGTGTGCAGGCCGGGACTGAACGTCGTCGCGTTGTCGAGATCCGAAATGGTCGGCTCGCCCAGCGCCGCCCGCCGCGCGTCAATATCGGCGATGAAGTCAGCGACCACTTTCCGCGCGCGATGTTTTTTCAGGTAACCGAGGGTCTCGCTGGTGTAAGAACCGCGACCCGGGCAAACGACGACAATGCGGTTTTTCCGGCTCATACTTTTTCCACCTGCTTTTTCGCTGGCGTCCGCGACGCTGAATCCTTGCCCAGAAGTTCCAGGGCACCGGCGAGGATCTCTTCCTTTTTCGGCAGTCCGGCGGCAGCCGCCTTGCCCAGCGGAATGAAACAATCATCCGCGGCGACGACCTTGATCTTCGGCAGCGCGTCCATCTTCTCGACGAGGGCGCTGACGAGATACTCGCTTAGGGATCCCGTCTTGCGGCATTCCTCGACGACCAGGACTTTCTTTGACGCGCCGATTTCCTTGACGATCTTGTCCATGTCGATGGGC
>CAWUNT010000507.1:0-1617 GCA_963923405.1 uncultured bacterium
GAAATTCATCACGCGCGAGGCCAAATCTGCCAAGGGTGACAAGACCAAGGTCAACTTCGACGAAGTCGACATCGGCGGCCAGCGCAAGACGCCTCTTGGATCACTGGTGAACAACAACCGCCTCGACAAGAACTACGACTTCATCAAACTACGCCAACGCTGGCACCCCGAGATGATCGAATCCGCGTCCAGCCTCGAATCCGGCGGACGCTGAAACGCCAGATTTTTCCTTAAGTTCCACCCGTTTTGACCGATCCCCTCTGAGGCACGCGTGCCGGAGGGGATCTTGCTTAACACTTTGAAATCAATGACTTTAATCGGCGCCGCAGGGTTCGCCCTGGCGGCTCCCGCAGGAGCCTTCGCGCAATCGACCGCCTCGGAAACCAACGAGTTGACGGTTCTTGACGACGATGGTTTCGCCTCGCCGCGCGCCGCGGCCCTGGGCGGCTCCATTTCCAGCATGGCCGATGACATGGATGCCGCTTGGCACAACCCGGCCGGCATCGGCGGATTTGGCCTTGGAAAGTCGGCCGGTAAAATACCGCTCGCGCGCAAAGTCTATTTCCCGCACGTCCTGATCGGCGCGAACAGCAACACTTATTCCCTCAACAGGTCTTTCCGGAGCGAGAACGCCGCCACCGATCCAGCCGTCGGCAAGGCGCTGATCGATGCTACGGAGGGCAAACGCCAGTATTTCCGCAACACGTTGTCCGCGGGGGCGGTCATCGGACGCGTGATGTTCCTGCCTTATTACGACACCCAGCTCGCGGCGGTTCCGGCGCTCGACGACAATTCCAACATCAATGTCGCTTATCGTACGCGGTCCGGACAGGGCATCGGATTCAGCTTCACGGAACCAAAAGGACTCGTCAGCGTCGGATTCTTCCGCAACCAGTTCAACCAGACTGAATCGCGTGGAACGGCCACATATGAGCAACTGATCACGAAGACCGAGCGTGACTCTTTCGTCTCCGACAACAGCCAGAGTTTCACGGTCACGGACGACACAGCCGGCGTACTGTGGCGGATGAATGAAAAGCTGTCTCCAACGCTGGGCATAACAGCCCACCATTTCAACAACACAAATTACAAGTCCCGGACGAGCGGCGTTGATTCGTACGTTGTGAAGCAGGATTTGACCGTCGGTTTCAGCATGATCCCGAAAGACCGGGGAGACTTCCACATGGCTTTCTGCGTGGAGGCCGACCGCCTGATGCAAAAAGAGATCGCCCTCTCCAAGAAACTTCATACCGGCGTTGAATTCACCGTCGGCGACCTGCCCGGCAGTTACGCCCTGGCGGCGCTGCGGGCCGGATGGGAGTATGCGGGGCCCAGTTTCGGCCTCTTTCTCAACGGCGGTCTCGTCAACCTTGAAATTTCCTCGCGGGCCGAGGATATTGGCGACGGCAACAAGCGCGTCATCGAGCGCCGCCTGGCAGCAACTGTCTTCGTCAACGTTTCAGAGTTTTGATTGAATCCCCTGTTGCACATCAAGGACGCTGGTTTTTCATATCCGGGGCGGACCCTGTTCCGCTCGGTGAACCTTGTCGTATCTCCCGGGGAAATCATCCACCTGTCTCTTATACACATCTGACGCTGCCGACGATACTCCTTGTG
>CAWUNT010000508.1:0-1615 GCA_963923405.1 uncultured bacterium
TTCCCCTTCGCTGCGCTCAGGGTCAGGATGACGTGCGATGCTCAGGATGACGTGCTACTTCCTCTCCAGCCCGCCAAAGTCATCCAGCGTGACCTTGCTGAGGTTGATCCGGTTGGCGAAGGACGCGTAGGCAAGATACGCCGCCAGGCATTCACGGTTTGACAGCCACTCTGGCATGTAAAGCGGACCCTTGATCCACCCTGACTCGATGAATGGTTCGAGGTTGACGATGTCCCCCAGGGTCAAGCGCCCAACAAACATCCATGTAGGGTAATGCACTTTGTTGGCCTGGATCGCCTTGCGCAAGAATGTGTGCACGAAGATCAGCCCTTCGAGGTAAACACCGTCCTTCGTGAAAGCGACGTTGCCTCGCGGGTCTCCACCCCGAAAGACGCGCGCTGACGAAGCAAAGCTCTCTTTTTCGGACTGCCCTTCGGCCAGGAAAAATTTGAACAAATCGATGAAGTTCGCGCCGTTCAGGGCCATGTCGACGGCCTTGATCCGCAGCGCGATGCGTTTCAGACGCCAGACATCCATCGCGTCCGTGATGAACTCAGCAAAGGTCGCGATGCCTTCCTGGGTCAATGTGGTTCTCGGGGATCCGAGGCCAAGGCTCTTGAAGTGTGGTTGCTCCCGCCCGTTCAGCATGGTGGCCGTGTGGACGAGTCCCTCGTGCTCAGCCAGTTGCTTGACGTCCAGGCGGGTGAACTTTGTGTTGCCGCGGATCCGGACCCGACGGGCGCTTGCAGCCGCCTTCGAGGCCAGGTCGGGGTCGATGACGACGTCGACCGGGTGATCCGTGAAGACCGGCGTGAATCGCTCCTTTAGCGCCCCTGCCAATTGCTCCGAAGTGATGTCAGCATCTGGCTCCGGAGTGTTCAGGATGTGGCTGTAGTCATCGATGGATTTTATGAAGTGTTCGGCCGCGGCAACGTTGGTCACCTCGGTCCTGCCAATCGGCTCGCCGGGCCGGCCGTATAGCTCAATTGATAGTTTTGTGAACTCAGGCTGGCCGATACATTCAAGCATCCGTCCCGCCCGGATGTAGCTGAGCGCGGTCTGGGAAATGTACCGGCCGACCGGATGATCGTCTCCCGCGGACTTCATGATGGCTTCAAGGCGCTTCAGCTGTTCAGGGTAGGAGTGTTTCTTGTATTTTGGTTGTGGAATTTCTGGCTTGCCTGTCTGCCATGATGCGATGAATTTTTGGCCCAGTTCTTCCGGCCACGCCAGATTACTGAGGACCTTGATTTCTTTCGCGCACTCAACGAGTTGCTGGTCAAGTTGCGAGAAATATGTGAGATCTTTTTCCATGGGATTCATTGTACCCCAAGTACCCCTCGATTGCGCAGGACGGGCATGATCCATTGGTTTAACCAGCCGAAAGATGAACTGCTTCGTGATCTGGCATTTCCTGTCCCGGGAACGCTCATGTCGCCGGTGGCCGCGCAGAACCTGAGTCTTGCCGTGGCTTTGCGCGGAACGGGCAAGGTTTCACCAAATCCTCTGGTTGGCGCCGTGCTCGTTGACAGCAACCACCGGTTCATCACGGCTGCCGCGCACGAGAGGGTTGGGGATCGTCATGCCGAAGCGAATATCCTGCACGAATTGAAGG
>CAWUNT010000509.1:0-1606 GCA_963923405.1 uncultured bacterium
CGCGAGGCCCTCGTTGTACTCGAAGTAAGCTTCGTCAAGGCCGCTCGCACCGCTCGCGAGGTCGTGAAGGATTCCCTGATCAACACGCAGCGCCTCAGCAAGTTTCGCCAGGGCGAAAACCGACTTTACGTTCTTCTCGCCGCGCTTCCAATGACTGCAATCGGAGGGATTGAAGTCAAGGATGTGGCCGACTTCCTGATCGTTGATCTTGCCGTTGCGCTGCTGCCCCATAACTTTCAGGCAGAACTTGAACAACTGCACCGAATTAGGAAATTTTGCCGACGCCGCGCGCTTCATCGCCCCTCCTCGACCGGAGCATCAGAGACACTGCTGCCCTGAGTCCGCTGTGATTCTTGCGACCGAGTCTCGAAAAAATACTTGAATGTCTGGCTTACTTTTGATGATACCCAGCCGGAATTTGCAAAGTCAAGGATGCCCCCCTGATTCCCATCAAGACGGCTTCAACCCCTTGTGCTTTCATGGCCTTAGGCGGGACGATCAGGCCTCCGACAACCAGCGGGCAAGACTCTCACCCGGCGAAGCCCCGGAGACAAGGGACACCACCAGGCGGTAGGACAGGAAGAATGTCACGAATCCGGCAACAAGCAACCACGGCATGGATGCCGCGAGGTTGGTCACCGCGATCACTATCTGCATCGATTGACGCAACCATGCGAACGACGTGGCAATCTGGAGGATCTCCGGGCCAGTCGACGGAACCTGATCGAAACATGCTGCAAAGAAACCTGCGCAAAACAGGGCGAATACCCCAACTGCGCCACAGACCATCACGTCGCACCAGACCGCGACAACTCGCTGCCACGCCATCAATGGCGAACGGGGAAGCACGGCGCCCTGCGCAAGATCTCGCGAGGGTTTCACCTTGCGAATAACCTGTGACGCAGCGGCTGCCTTGACAGCATGGACCGCGCGCGAGCGCGTCCCGGACCATAATCCCGGCGCGTAGCGCAACTCATGCGAGCGCTCAATGCCCAGCCCGGTGGACAGCGGTCTGAAGACAAAAATCTCACTGCGGTTCATGAATCGCCCCCGCAAGAAAGAATCCAATAACGCGGTGGATGCAAAGACTCCACACTTTGGATTCTAGCTACGCGACGAGGCTCCAACGAGAGGCAGATTCTGCAGGGCAATCAGCGCCGGGCAAGGTTTTCCGTCCGCTCCATGGTCGCGCTTGTCCTGCGGCCACGAAGACGAAAACCGTGCTTTGCCATCAACAAATTGCGAGAATTCGCCAGGGTGCTGAACCGAAAGGAAAAGAGTCTTTTCGTCGGGAGAAAAACAAGGACCAGTCATTTCTGCCTCGACTGGCGCGCTTGCCAGACGTAACGCCCTGCCCGCGTCCCGCCCGGTCGACGGAACCACGAACAGGCCGTTGTTCCCAAGCCCCTGGTAAGGACCATGATGTAATTTGTCCTTGGCCACATCCGTCGTGAAATACAAGTTCCCGCTCCGGTCAAACACCAGATTGTCAGGACAAGTGAATCCCGTTTCCTTGCCACCGGCGATCCACGTGCTGGCAGTAAACTCCATCGCGACCGGATCGCCGCCTTTTTCTTCTATTTTCAACAAAGAGCCGTGGTGATTG
>CAWUNT010000510.1:0-1589 GCA_963923405.1 uncultured bacterium
TGTTCATGCTGGTGAACGCCACTCTTGCCATCGAGCAGCAACACGACAATGTCGGCTTCCTTGATCGCCGCCTCAGTCTGCGTCCAGACGAGATTCTCGCTGAACGGCTGGTAATAAACGCCTTCGGTCTCGAATCCACCCGTGTCAATCAGGGTGAACCCGTTCTCGCGGTCATCGTCGAAATAGACGATCCCGTAAAGACGGTCACGCGTGACGCCGGGCCGGTCATCAACGATCGCCGTCCGCGTGCGGGTCAGGCGGTTGAACAAGGTCGACTTGCCGACATTGGGGCGACCTACGATGGCGACGGTTCCACGAATCATGACTGGGCCTCACGTTTCCTTGCGTTGTGCTCGACGCCTGCGTAATTGCGCAGGGCGATGGCAGCAGCGGCCTGGGCCGCGCTCTTTTTCGTGTTGCCGGACCCGCGCCCCATTTCGACGCCCTGGATGGTCACGGCCACGGTAAATGTCCGCGCGTGCGGCGGACCGGATTCATCGAGCACAACGTAATCCGGCCGCTCTTTGAGCTTTCCCTGCACGACTTCCTGCAACTCCGTCTTGAAGTCACGCGAGATCAGATGGTCAAGCGGGCCCTCGAGCTCCTCCTGAAAAAGCCGGTCCACCACGAACCTGGCCGCGTCAAAACCGCCGTCCAGATAGACGGCGCCCAACACGGCCTCGAGGGCGTCGGCAAGGATCGAATCCTGATCGCTCAGGCCCGCCTTGCGTTCACCGCGACCAAGCCGGATCGCATCGCCGAGATTGATGCGGCGCGCGACACCAGCCAGAAAACCTTCATTCACGAGGGCCGCCCGGATCCTGGACAGGTCCCCTTCCTTGAATTGCTCGGCCCGCGCGTGGAGGCGGGTGCTGACGCCAAGACTCAACACGGCATCACCGAGGAACTCAAGGCGCTCGTTCCACTTGGCCCGGGCTGAGGAAAAATCCGCGATCGACGAAGCCGACGCGTGCGTCAGGGCCTCCTCGAGGATCTCCGGCCTCTTGAACTCGTAGCCGAGCGATTTTTGGAGCATCGTGTTCACCGGGCAACAGGCCTCGGACGGCTGCCGATGAATCCGCCACCAAGGACGCGGTCGCCGAGATAAAGGACCGCTGCCTGGCCCGGGGTTACCCACTTCGCTTGCGTTGCGAGAAGAACCCGCCACGTGCCCGATTCCATTTTTTCGACGCGGCAGGCAATGGGCGCCGCGCGATAACGGACAACGATTTCGCATTCGATGGCCTTGTCGCCCGTCTCAAGTCCCGGGACCAGCCAGTTGATGTCGGGAATCGTGAATTCCTCGCAGGCAAGGCTCTCAAGATCGTCGACGATCACACGGCCAGTGGCTGCGTCGATCTCGGCAACGTATTTCGCCTCGAGCGACGTGATGTTCAGTCCCTTGCGCTGGCCGACGGTGAACTTGTGGATCCCGTCGTGATGTCCCAGCACCTCGCCCGAGCGCGAGACGATCTCGCCCGTACGGCCGAGTTGCTGCGGATAATGTTGCTCCAGGAAATCCGTGTAACGCTTGCCGCTGACAAAACAGATTTCCTGCGACTCGTGCTTGTTCTTCTGTCTCTTATACA
>CAWUNT010000511.1:0-1582 GCA_963923405.1 uncultured bacterium
CAATGCGAGGACCGGGCGGGCAGCAAATCCACCCATGTCGGCAGCGGTTTTCATTGCGCGCCGGGTATCGTCTGCACGGACCGGCATGTACTCGACTGCCCGGAGGGGGCAGCCCTCGTCAGGATCAACCTCCATCGCGTCGTCGGCGAAGAGGACGCGACAGGGGACGACGCGACGGAGATGCCGCCGCCTTTTTATACAATTCAGGACAATGCCATCGCCGAGTCGCAAATCTCGCGGCATCCCGATCGTGATCTCGCGAAAATAAAACTGGCCAATGCCGGTCCGGGCATCAGCTCCATGCCTTTGCTCCGTTGGAAGGAATCACCCGTGAACACCGGTGACCTTGGTCATGCCTATACGTTGAGCATGAGCTACCCCCTTGGCTTCACGGCGCCGTATGCGCAGATCGGGGCCTTGGAAAACAGGACGGACAACAGGCTGGACAACGCCCGGACGTTTGAATTCTCCACCACCAACGACCTGGACATTGGCAGCGCTGGATCCCCGATTGTCGACCTTGATGGCCAGGTCATTGGGGTCATCGTGCCGTCCCCTCCCGGACCACCGGCAAGTTCTGGACGCGCGACAGGCACCGGCACAAGGGCTATTGACGCATCGCTGCTTTCTGCGTTCTAAAATATCGTGATGAAATCTGGCGTCCATTTCCTGAGTCCCGGGCAATGCCTCGTGTCGTGGTTGCGTGACCAACTGACGCAAGGCCACGGCAACATTTCCCGCGACTTCGAGGACACCTGGATCGTCCTGCCGACGGCGCGCCTCGCCGGTAATCTTTCCGCCAGTCTCGTCGTGGCACGGGGCGCTCAAGAAGACTCCGGAGCCAATGGCCCCGCTGCCTCGATCGTCGCCCCGCGCGCCTTGAACCTTGATGGATTTCTCTCTGCCGCTGCCGGGGCGGCCAATCCGACGCAATCGCCCCGCCCGGCGCCGCGCGTGATCAGCCCGGAGATGCCGGAAGCCATTCTGCACGCGCTGATCAAACGACGCCGGCACAAACACATCGATCCAGTCCATGCCCACGAAATCGCGCACTTGATCAGCACGGCCATCGACAACAACCTTCCGCTGGCGAATCTGGGACAGGCAGCCGCCAAAATTCTGCGCGATGAGATTTACCACTCGGAGGAACACCTGTGCGCGCTCGCCGAGCGCATTGATTCCGTGCAGGCGACCATCCTCGACTTTTTGGATTTCCTGCGCGCGAACAACCTCGAGACGATGGAGATGCGGCGAGCCCGACTTGCCGGCGCGATCGCGGATCTTGGCGCGAGAGCCCCGTGGCGCCATCTCGTCATCGCGGGATTCACCAGCATGGTTCCCGCCCACATGCGCATGCTGCGACAACTATCCGGCCGGGGTGACGTTACCGTCATCCTGACAAGGCCTTTTGACGAAGACTCGCCCATGGCGCGCCTCGCGCGCCAATGCGGGTTCAAGGACAAGATCGACAACTCAACCACGAACGCGCCGGGCGCCCGCGTCACGACGTGGATCGCGCGAAATCGCGAAGAGGAGATCCACAAGGCCATTGACATCGCGACAAGCCTCACAGGTACTTCTT
>CAWUNT010000512.1:0-1575 GCA_963923405.1 uncultured bacterium
CGGACGAGATCCGCGCGATGGATGGCGGACTGGACGCATGGTTGCAGGAAGGGGGCATCAACCTCTCGGGCGGACAGCGCCAACGTTTGACCCTCGCGCGGGCACTGCTGAGGGAATCCCCGGTGATGTTGATGGACGCGCCACTGTCAGCGCTCGATGAACAGACGGAACAAAAGATTCTCGGTAACCTGAGGAGGCGCCTGGTCAACTGCGCGGTGATACTGGTATCGCACCGCAGCAGCGTCCTCGCGGCCTGTGACCGGGTCCTTGAGATGGGAGCTCCCGATGAGCCGCAGCGCGAATTTCTCCACTCATAACGAAGGTCCGCGGAAGGGTGGTCCCGGAGGTTCGGGACTCATTGCCCTTTGGCGTCTTGCCGGCAAGTCCAAGCCCGGAATGATCCAGGCCGCTGTGATCTTGTTGATCGCCGCCGCTTTCGCAACAGGCGCGTCGTGGGTGATGGGAACCGGCATCGACGCCATGGTCGCGCGAAACCTTGAGGAGTCGTTGCTGTATGGTTTCGCGTTTCTCGCCTTTGAGGCTCTTGCGGTCGCGCTGCAATATCTGGGTCGGCGTCGGCTGGCCGTTGTCACGACCGAAGTCGCGTTGGACTCTCGCCTCGCCCTGGTCCGCAAACAAGCCGCTTTGCCCATGTCGTGGTTTGACCAGCAACCAGTTGGGCGCATCCTGACGCGTCTCACGAATGACGTGGAGGGTATCGAGGGATTTTTCGGAGGGACACTGGCGCGGATGATGATCGCGGTCATCCAGATGATGACCGTCTTCGGAGGTATGTTGCTGCTCGACCCGGCGTTCGGCGCGATGATCATCCTCGCGTCACTTCCTGCCCTTGTTTTTGTTTTTGCCCTGAACGGCCCGGTGCGCGACTGGCTGAGGGTATTCAAGCGCCGGTCGGCGCATGTCAACAGCCTGTTCGCCGAGTTTGTCAGCGGGATCAGCGTGTTGCGGACTTACGCCCTGGGTCCGTGGGCGCGCGGCAGGCTTGCGGGCGCGGTCAGCGAGCAGTTCGATGCCGGCATGAAAGTCCTTCATTGGAACAGCCTCGTGCGTCCGGCGGCAGTGTTTCTGAGTGCCTTGCCGATGGCTCTGGTTATTTTTTCCGGAGGCAGCGCGGTCGCTGCCGGAACGATGTCGATTGGAACGCTTGCGGTGTTCTTGCGCCTGGCGGAGCGGTACGGGACCCCGGTCCGTGTGATCACGCAGGAGATCCAGGTGATCCAGGAGGCATTGTCATCGGGTGAGCGGGTGTATGAGATGCTCTCCGCCGGCGAAACGACGACGATATTGGACAGGGATCACGACGAATATCCAGTAGAGAACGCCGCGGGACTTTTACGGGCCGGCGTCAACGGAGCCGTATCCTTCAAGAATGTCAGCCTGAGGTACCAGCTGAGGCCTGCCCTGCACGATGTGACGTTCGAGGTGAGGCCCGGGGAACGTATCGGGATTGTCGGACGGACCGGCAGCGGAAAGACTTCCCTGGTCAGCCTCATCACCGGGCTGTACGAGCCCCACGGCGGGGAAATCGCCATCGATGGAGTTCCATTGTCACAG
>CAWUNT010000513.1:0-1574 GCA_963923405.1 uncultured bacterium
CGCGCGAACCATGCGTGAGGAACAAGAGCACCTGGGCCTGTACATGCAGCGCATGAACACGCTGGGCGTGCAATTTGGCGACCTGCCAGTGAACAGTTATTTCTGGAGGACCATGAGGGAAATCGCGTCACCCGCCGAGTACGCGTCGGCCATGTCGCTGACATTCGAGCAAGCCAACCTGGATTTCGCCCTGCACTATGAGAAAATTTTCCGCGACCTCGGCGACGGTGAGACGGCCGACATCCTGCGCAAGATCCATGACGACGAAGTCCGTCACGTCGAGCATGGCGTCATCTGGATGAAACGCTTTGAGTCCGGCAAAACCCTGTGGTCCAGTTACCAGGACCATTTGCGGTATCCATTGACCCCCAGCCGCGCGAAAGGCCCGGTCTTCGACGAGCATGGCCGCGCGCGCGCCGGGATCGACGAGGAATTCATCAGGAACCTGCGAGTCTTCTCGTCATCCAAGGGACGTCCCGCCGACTTGTGGTTTTTCAACCCTGGCTGCGAACGCCAGATCGCGACCCCCGCTGCATCGCCGTTCCTCGCAGGCGGCGCAGCCTTCATCGAGCACGATCTCGCGTCACTGATGCTCTTCCTCGCGGCGCCAGATGACATGGTTATGGTAAGACAGAAGCCAGCGATCGATTTTCTCGCGCGCCTTCAATCCGCCGGATTCGCGATTCCTGAATTCCTGGAATGCGGAACATCACCATCGATCAAAAACGTCGGCTCCGCCCTCGACGGGCGAAAACTGGGCGCGTTGCGCGCGTGGGGAGAAACGGCCGCCGCGTTGTCGTGGTGGCGGTCTCTCCCCGGGCAACATTCCTTCACCCGCATGCCGGATCCCTGGCCTGCGGGCAATGACCGGTTTCTCGGCAAGGATTTCACGGCGAAAATCCTGCGCGACCTTGGCGCGAAAAATCCCCCATCTGTCTGTCGCGACAACGCGGAGATCCAATCCGCGGCCACGACTTGTGCCGCGGCGGGATTTTCACACGTTGCCATCAAACCCTTGCTTGGAGCCTCGGGACTTGGCCTGCGGCGTGTCCCGGTCCCGGGCCAAACGGCCACTGGAGACAACAACGATCACGACATCACCTGTCCCGTGATCGTCGAACCATGGTTCGACAAGATTTGCGACCTGAGCGTCCTCTTTGAAGTCGACGCATCCGGACGCGTGCGCGTCCTCGATATCACGCGCCCACTCGTTGACCGGGCCGGACGCTATTCGGGCCACGCCCTGGGCCGGCCATTCACATTCCCGGACACGAACGGGCAGGAGTTCGCCCCCGGATTTTTCGCGAAAATCTATCCGGCATGGATGGACGAACTTCGCGAGACTGCCACAGCCATCGGCAAGAAAATGCACGCCGCCGGATTTTCTGGCGCAGCCGGTATCGACTCGCTGGTGTACCGCGATCCCGCGTCAGGTGAACTGGAACTCCGCCCGGTCGTCGAGATCAACGCGCGTCTCAGCATGGGCCGCGTGGCGGTCGCCATCGAGAAACATCTCAGCCGCGGCCAGCCCGCGATCTGGCTGCAAATCCACAAGAACCTGTTGCGCCAGTCAT
>CAWUNT010000514.1:0-1566 GCA_963923405.1 uncultured bacterium
GAAGAGTTTTTCCCCGAACCGCTGGGCGAGTTCCTCGTCCTTCAGTGGATCAATGATTTTGACCTTTGAGTCGAAGTCCTTGATTCCCAACTCGCCCGCGATCCGGGTGATGTGCTTGCGCGAGCCCAGCAGCGTGACATCGATCTCGCCGTCGTCAAAGAGCTGCGCCGCGGCACGGATGATGCGCTTGTCGTGGCCGTGCGGGATGGCCAGGTGAATCTTGCGTCCGGTCTTCTGGCGATGGGCAGCGAGGTCCTTCCGGATGGATCGCATCAGGCGCTTTGACGGCCCGCCCATGAGTTCGAGGCGTTCGCGGTACTGGTTCATGTCGAGTTTGACGCGGGCGACGCCGGTGTCGATCGCGGCTTTCGCCACCGCGGGCGCTACGCGCAACAGGACGCGCGGATCGACTGGCTTCGGGATCAGGTAGTCGCGGCCGAACTGGTACGTCTGGTCGGTCTTGTAGGCGCGGTTCACGACATCGGGCACGTCTTCCTTGGCAAGGTCGGCGATGGCCCGGACGGCGGCCAGTTTCATCTCGGTGTTGATCGTCCGCGCCCGGACATCCAGTGCCCCGCGGAAGATGTACGGGAAACCAAGGACGTTGTTGACCTGGTTCGGGTAGTCGCTACGCCCGGTCGCGACGATCGCGTCGGGGCGGGCTGCCCGCGCGACATCCGGAAGGATCTCCGGGTCCGGGTTGGCCAGGGCGAAGATGACCGGGTTCTTCGCCATTTTCATGATCATGGACGGTTTCAGGACATTTGCCGCGGACACGCCAACGAATACGTCGGCGCCGTCCAGGGCTTCCTCGATGGTTTTTTTGGTGGTCTCGCGCGCGAACTTGATCTTGTACTTGTTCAGGTCGGTCCTTGATTTCGAGACGACACCCTTGCTGTCGCACATGGTCAGGTTGGCCGGGTCGACGCCGAGCGCCAGAAATAAATTCGCCGTCGCGATGGCCGCGGCGCCACTGCCCGAGAAAACGATTTTCGTGGTCTTGATCTCGCGCTGGGTGACGGTGAGGGCATTGAGGAACGCGGCCGAGGCGATGATCGCCGTACCGTGCTGGTCGTCGTGCATGATCGGGATGTTCATCTGCTCGCGCAGGGTTTCCTCGATCTCGAAGCACTCCGGAGCCTTGATGTCCTCAAGGTTGATCCCGCCGAAGGTTGGTTCCAGGGCTTTCACCGCGGCGATGAAAGCTGCCGGATCTTTCGCGTTGACTTCGACGTCAAAGACGTTGATGTCGGCGAATTTCTTGAACAGCATCGCCTTGCCTTCCATGACTGGCTTTGCCGCGTGCGCCCCGATGTCTCCGAGGCCAAGGACAGCGGTGCCATTCGAGACGACGCCGACCAGGTTGCCGCGGCCCGTGTAACGGAACGAGTCGTCCTCGTTCTTGGCGATCTCAAGGCATGGCGCGGCCACACCGGGTGAATAGGCCAGGGTCAGGTCTTGCTGGGTCGCGGCGGGTTTTGCGAGCCCCGTGTAGATTTTCCCGGCGGGCGCGCGCTCGTGATAGGCCAGGGCGAGGCGATCGATTTCCTCGTCGCTCATCTTGTG
>CAWUNT010000515.1:0-1562 GCA_963923405.1 uncultured bacterium
GCCAGGACGAAACCTGCTCCGGTGAAAATTGATTTGCACGGCAAGACGCTCGAACAGGCCCGCCACCACGTCGATGACCGCATCAACGAATTGCTCCTGAATTTGCCTCCAGGCGCCCTCGTGACGGTCACCATCGTCACCGGAAAAGGGCTCAACAGCGGCACTGGAGGCGGAATCCTGGCCAGGGAAATTCCCGAATGGGTCCGCGTCCGCTTTGCCAGGTCCATTGTTGAGATGGACGAATCCCCCGCCGAAGTGCAACTTGGCGGTGTCCCGTTGCGCGGCAGTTTCCGCGTCAAGTTGAAAGGCTGAGTTCCATGGCAAACAAGACCGGATCACTGACACCGAACCACCCGGCAAAAACCTACGAGCTGCGCATCGCGTTCCACGCAGGCAAGGTCACCGTCCTCGAGGCCAAGCAGCGCACGATATCCCTGCTCAAGTCCCTTGGCTGCGACTCCTTTGTCGAGGGCGCCATTGATGGCCTCGATATCGACAACGAGTTCACCAACGAGCCTCGCGACTTTTACACGGAACTCGGCGGACTCGAGTTGCCTGTCTCGGTTTACAAATACTCGCGCGAGTATCTCGAGGATTTGCGAGCGCGCATCAGCCGGCATTTCGATGAGAAATTCCCCGGCCAGGTCACGACGTCGATGCACGACATGGAGACTTCCGTGTGGCTCGAAGGCTGGAAGGAAAGTTTCAAGCCCCTGGTCACCGATCGTTTCGCGATTTACCCGCCGTGGGACAAGCCAGGCGACGATGTTACCGCGGGCAGGCTGCTGCTCGAGATCGAGCCCGGCATCGCGTTCGGAACGGGACAACACGCGACCACGCAACTTTGCCTGCGCGAACTCGAGAAAATCGCGGTTGCCATGGGCAAGGAACAGGTCACGCGGACATCGGTCCTCGACGTGGGCACCGGAACCGCCATCCTCGCCCTTGGCTGCGTGAAACTGGGCTTTGGCCGGGTCGCCGGCACCGACATCGATCCGGATGCCGTGCTGGCCGCCCGAAACAACGCGGCCATGAATGGCGTCAAGCTGGACGTGGCACAGATGACAGTTCCATCGCCGGCGGCAGCCACGCACTTGCCGCCCGCGTTCAAGCCGCCGTTCGACATCGTGGTCGCCAACATCCTGAAAGTCGTGCTCGAGAAAATCCTGCCGGATCTGGCCGGTGCCGTGGCGCCCGGCGGCCTTCTGGTCATGTCCGGCCTTCTCCACGAGGACGCCCGGCTGTTGACCCGCCAGGCCGAGGGCCTCGGTCTCGCCTTTGTCCGCGAGTCCACGCAAGACGACTGGTCTTGCCTTGTCCTGCAAAACATAATTCTGAGCGATAAACCGTCATTCTGAGCGAAGCGAAGAATCCTCTCCCATGAACCACCACAACCCCAACCGCCACATATTCCGGTTCTTCGGCAGTCGCGTCAGCGACTCCCTCTGGACCCTGGACGAACCCGAGGCCCATCATGCCCTGAAAGTCCTGCGACTCCCGTCCGGCGAGGCCATTGAGGTCATGGACGGAAAAGGCACTGTGGCCAGCGGAACCCTGAAACC
>CAWUNT010000516.1:0-1539 GCA_963923405.1 uncultured bacterium
CACAACAACAACCAGCATCACCACAAGAAAGCTGGCTGAGATCGTCCACTGCGTGAGTCACGTCGCGCTTCCTGCGCAAGCAAGAACCCCACCGGCCCAGTCCGGCGGGGTTTTTCTTTTTGGTTCCCGTAAGTTAACCTGAATGGATGAACTGCGTAACTGTCAGCAATTTTTTTCCAGCCCATCAAGGTGGTCTGGAGATTGTTGTGGGCGAATTGATGACCCGGCTCGCTGCCGCCGGCGTGACCATTGATTGGTTCGCCGCAAGTCCTTCGCCCCGGACGGATCCGTCGTTGCCCGGACTTCGTTATCACGGCGTGCGGGCGTGGAATGGTATTGAGGACCGGTTCGGTTTGCCGATGCCTCTCTGGGACCTGAGAGGAATTCTTGCCCTGGGACGCGCCATCCGTCGATGTGATGTCGTCTTCATCAACGACTGCCTGTACTTTTCAAGTTTCGTCGCGTGGCTGCTGGCGCGAACCAGTGGCAAGAAGATAGTTGTGCTGCAACATATCGATGAGATCCCTTTTAAATCGGGATTTCTGAGCTTTGTCATGCGAGCAGCCTACGGTGTTGCCGGGCGCATGGTACTTGGCGGATCAGACCGTGTTGTGTTCTGCAGTCATAAAGTGTCCGCGTATTTCGCGCGAAGGTTCAGGTGGCTGAAGAACACGACCATCATCCATAACGGTGTCGATACTGCTTTGTTCTGTCCTGACGAGCGGGCTTCGCTCGCACCCCGGCCCCGTATCTTGTTCGCCGGCCGTTTTGTTGAGCGGAAGGGTCTTGATCTGTTGCGCCAGCTGGCGCGGGATTTCCCCGGATGCGACTGGATCTTTGCCGGGTGGGGTGTGATTAATCCCGGAAATTGGCAACTCAAGAACGTGTATGTCAAGGGACGCCTGGATCGTCAGGCGATGGCCGCTCTCTATCATGAGTGCGACCTCCTTGTGCTGCCGTCTGTCGGAGAGGGATTTCCGCTCGTGGTTCAGGAGGCGATCAGTTGCGGACTGCCTGTCCTCGTGTCTCCTGAAACTGCCAGTGGCGATCCTGAGGCGATAAACCATTTGATGGTCGCGAATCTCAACGTGCCTGCCTTTGAGCAGGCCGTCCGGGCGTTTCTGCAGAGGCGGAACATGGAACTGGATCCGGTTGTCAGACGGAGACGGCACGATTTCGCTGTCTCTCGTTGGAGTTGGGAAGCGTCAGTCCGGAAATACCTGAACCTCTTTGCCGGGATCCGTTCCGGAGGAGTCGTCTGATGAATCAAGGTCAGAGTCGCGAAATGAGTGTGACTTGGGCGATTCCTTGCTTGAACGAGGAGATCGCAGTTGGTGATGTGGTGCGCCGCATCCTCAAGTCTTGCCCAGGGGCCCGCGTCGTGGTCTTTGACAATGGTTCCACTGACCGGACCGCCGAAGTGGCAAGGGCTGCAGGAGCTGAGGTCCGCAGGGAGGCTAGGCGAGGCAAGGGACACGTCGTTCGTCGCATATTCCGGGACTGTGATTCGGCTGTCTCTTATACACATCTGACGCTGCC
>CAWUNT010000517.1:0-1531 GCA_963923405.1 uncultured bacterium
CTCGTGGGCTCGGAGATGTGTATAAGAGACAGACAAAGGGCTGCGCAAGGCGGCCCACATTCACCGCAAAAAAGGCGAGTTTGGATTCGAGTGGTTGAAGGATTTTGACAACAGCGTGTGGCGCAAAGTGCAGGATCGCGTTCGCGGGGAACGGCTCGAGTCATTGCCAGCGCCGATTCTTGCGTCGGACATCAGCGCGAAATACGTTGAGATGGCAAAACAAAACGCGCTGCGCGCGCGGGTCGAACGCGACATTGAGTTCAAGGTTGGAAAAATCGAGGATGCCCGCCCGCACGCGGAGACCGGCATCCTGATCGCCAACCTGCCCTATGGAGCGCGGCTCGCGAAAGGCGAGGTCGAAGCCCTGACAAAACTTTACGGTGAGATCGGCGACAACCTGAAACAGAACTTCAAGGGATGGCGCGCGGCTCTTCTCGCGGCAGAGGAATCGCCGTGGAAATTCATCGGCCTGAAACCAACCCGCAAGTTCAACCTGATGAACGGCAGCATCAAGGCGAAACTGCTGATATTCGACATCTACGCGGGATCAAAGAAGAAACGGCCAGCCGATCGCTAACTGATCAAGGGTAGAACTTGAACAGCCGCGCCGTGAAGTACGCCGGCCCGACCAGGGCCTGTAAAATGTTCGTGAAGAACGACGGGTGGTGTTTCTCCCACACATAATGACCGCTGAACTGGATCAGCCAGCCGCCGGCGGCGATGGCGATCACAACCCCGGGCGGCGTGACGCGCCCGACAGCGAGGCAAAGGATCATGTACGCGGTCAGGATGACGGCAATGCGCGCGTCATGGCGAAAATACCAGCCCGCCGCGACAAGAATCCCGATGAATCCGCCCGTCACAGGCCCCAGATGAATCCAGTCCAGCATCGCCACGATGTGAAAAAGGATAAGTGGAATCGCGATTTTATGCGTGAGCTGGTTGGTCGGGTGCTTGTGCCCGTCCTCGTATTCCTTGAATAGCTCAATCATCTTCGGAGTCATCTAAGTCCCTCCCCTTACAGATCGGGAAACCGCGCGATTTCTTCAACATTGACGTGCGCACCAATCATGTTATCAGATTTCCCCATGGAATTGAGGGCATACGCCGAACGGATCCTGTCCGGCAAAACAATCGAAGACAAGCTTGCCGGCCCGGGAACGGGTGAGGCTTTCTCGGACGATCAACCGGGCCAGGCCCTCGCCAACGCCCCGGAGTTGCCCGGACGTCCTCCGGCACTGGCGTTTGACCGCCGCGCGGAAGGCGCGGGTTCTCTTGAGGGCCAGTTCACGGACAAGGCGAAATCACCGGCGAAACTTTCCGACCCGCGCGGGCGGGGGCTGGTCCTGCATTACTTCGCGAATCATGAACTCCTCGCCCTCGAGATCATGGCGCTGGCGTTGCTGCGTTTTCCTGACGCGCCGAAATCATTCCGGCTGGGCATCGCGCGAACCATGCGTGAGGAACAAGAGCACCTCGGCCTGTACCTGTCTCTTATACACATCTCCGAGCCCACGAGACGCTACGCTAT
>CAWUNT010000518.1:0-1513 GCA_963923405.1 uncultured bacterium
TCAGATGTGTATAAGAGACAGGTTGCAGAATTACCTTCGCTTTCCCGCCAATTCATGCCGATATTACTACAGATTAACGATTTTGCGGCGCTTACCAATGGAACGTGAACAATCGCGCAATTACCGCGAGCAGATTTTCTGGGTCCTCGTCATCGAGGCCCTGATCGTTGCCGCCCTCATTCTGATCGCGACCCTGTTCTGGACACGCATTTGCACCGACAGCCTGAAGTCCTGCGTAGCCGCCCATGACAGCCTGAGACCAGTCACATTCCTGATCTTGTCGGCGCTTCGCCCCTTTGTTTTTACGCCTTTTTTCTTCATGGCCATGGTCGCGGGTCCGACTTTCGGGACCTTCTACGGAACTGTTTTGACCCTTGCCGGAGGCCTTTTGTCCGCCTTGATCATCGCCGCCATCGGACGCGCGGCCGGCAAGCGGCTGGTGACGCCGTGGATGAACGCGAACCTGCCCGCGACGTCACGGTTCCTGCACCAGCAAGACTACAAGATCGCTTTTTTCTTGTGGCTGATGCCCCTCGTCCCGTTTGATGTCACGGCGTTCTTTTGCGGGGTGTTCGGGTGTCGCTGGCGACACCTGGTCTGGACCATGTTGCTGGGGACGTTGCCGGAGGCGCTGGTTTTCGCGCGCATGGGCTCGCCCGACGCCACCTTCACCGGTTCTGCCATTGACACTTTGGCGCTGGTCGCTGTCGCCGTGATCATGCCGCTGCTGCTCGGGGAATACCTTTCGCGCCGCAATGGTCGCAGCATGTGGCAGCAGGCGATTCTCGTATACAGTGAACTCCTCGCCGAAGTGCGCTCGAACAACAAAGTGAGGCGCCGGGCGCGCCTGGACCCGGACCGTACCCCGATCTTATTGCTGTATGGATTCTTCTCGTCTCGACGAGCCCTCGGAATTCTGGAAAAGCAGCTGCAACGCAGGGGATTTGACGTCATTTCGTTCAACCTGGGCGGTCTGCTGGGGACGTTTTTCACGCGTTCCATCCTGGACTCGTCGCTGTTCATCGACGGCAAATTGAAACGACTGATGGAGCGTCACGGATTCAAAAAAGTCCACATCGTCGCCCACTCCAAAGGCGGCCTGGTGGCGCTCTGGTGGCTGCTCAAGATGGGCGGCAGCCAATACTGCGACAAGGTCGTGACCCTGGGGACCCCGTTCAAGGGTTCCAACCTGACGTGGCTCGCGCTGGTCACGCCCCTTGGACTCTGGTGGCAGGACATGTGGGAAATGCGCCCCGGGTCCACATTCCTGAAACAACTTCATGTTTCCCAGGTCCCGGACAACGTCGACATCTACTGCTTTCATTCCGAAAAAGACCGTGTGGCGACCGGCATCACGGGATTGTTCCAGCCAGCGCCACCCTCAGCACGGGTTCACCCTGTAGTCATGAACGATGTCTCCCATTTTGAGTTCCTTTCGCGCCGGCAAGTGACGGACCGGATCGCCTCCTGTCTCTTATACACATCTGACGCTGCCGACGATACTCCTTGTGTA
>CAWUNT010000519.1:0-1504 GCA_963923405.1 uncultured bacterium
ACATGGACGGGTGCGCTCCGGTGGACGCGGCCATATCGAGCACCCGGGCGTTCTTCGCCTGCGGAAACGGCGTGATGAAGTCGATGCCATTGTCGGGCATCTGATCCGGCCACGGGCCAGACCCGGCAACCTCAGATCCGGTAGCAGCGGAAGTAACAGCTCATGCCGGTGTTCATCTGGCAGGCCGCCATGGCGTTGTCGCGCGCGATGTACCCGTTGTAGTTGATCCAGTAATAGAGCCCGGGGCCCATGACCGGCCACGCGTCGCAGCGCCATGCGCCGTACCACATCGCGGATTCCTCGGGGGTGTCGGTTGCCGGTTCGTCCGGGAAAAGCTCCTCGGAGAAGGCGGCCGGGGCCGAAATCAGGCTGGTTGCCAACAGAATCTTGCCGAAAATTGCGCGCATGGTTTCTCCCCTCCCGGGTCTGGTTCTAATGAAAGCCGGCACCGGTTTTAACACCTTTTAATGCTCAGTCAATGATGAACATGCCCCGTCAGCCTGGGGAACCCCGTCACCCTGAGGATGACGCTTGCCAAGGGATCCCGTGATGTCGTTAAACAAAGGCAGAAAAATCGGGCCGTCAGGGCCTCAAAACCGAGTTCATGGGAGAAGGCGTCATGGCCGTTTCAACCAAAATCGCAATCATTGGCGGGGCAGGGGCCATGGGCCGGATCACCGTCAAGGACCTCGTTGAGTTCGCTGGCAAGGAAGACCGGATCGTCATCGCGGATTATGATTTCGCGAAAGCGGAAGAGTTCGCCTCCAGCCTGAAAGACCCGCGGGTATCGGCCGTCCGGGTGGATGTCCGGAATCACGATGAGGCCGCGGCGGCTCTTGCCGGATGCGGGATCATTATCAACAGCGTCCAGTATCAACTGAACCTCGACGTGATGCGGATCGCGCTCAAGGCCGGGGCGCACTACATCGACCTGGGCGGACTCTTCCACATGACGCGCCGCCAGATGGAACTGCATGACGAGTTCAAGGCACGCGGCCTTCTGGCCATCATCGGCATGGGCGCGGCGCCCGGGATCACGAACATCCTGTCGCGCATGGGCGCCGACGAGCTGGACAAGGTGACTGAGATCCACACGCGCGTCGCGGGACGCGACCTGAGCCAGTATTCCTACACGCCGGCCCTGCCGGTTTCGTACTCGTTGCAGACGATCCTCGAGGAATTCTCGTTCAAGCCGGCTGTATTCACCAAAGGCAAGTTCACGTTTGTCGAACCCATGTCGGGCAACGTTCCGCACAAGTTCCCGAGTCCGGTCGGCGTGCGCCGCCCGATGTATACGATCCACTCAGAGGTGGCAACTTTGCCCCTGTCCTTCGCCAAAAAGGGCGTGAAGGAAGTCACGTTCAAGATCGCGTTTGACGACGAGTTTGTCGACCGCGTCCGTTTCCTGCGCGACATGGGCATGGCGTCGCATGAGCCGGTCGACATCGGCGGCATCAAGGTCCCGCCGATCGCGGTGGTCAACAAAGTCGCGATGTCACAGAAC